>CAYQFB010000073.1:0-4507 GCA_964416705.1 uncultured Alphaproteobacteria bacterium | reverse complement strand
AACCCTATACAATATTTATATTAATTTAGTCAAATTTCTTCTAATTATGTTTAAAGTTATTTTCTGCAACTTTAGACCACAATAATGGAAACCTTTCTTTAAAAATTATTTGGGAATCATCTGCATGTTTTTTTAACTCAAATGCTGAAAAAATACAAGAACCGGTTCCAGTTAATCTTGCAAAAATAACATTTGGAAGGCTTCTCATGAATTTTAAAAGATGATTGATTTCTTTAAACTTATTTTCTAAAATTATTTCAAAATCATTTCCACTATCAGTTTCATTAATTTTATCTGTATCAAAATTTAAGTCAAAATTTAATTTGTCTAAATTAATTTCATTATACATTTCATTTGTAGAACAATTATATTTTGGTTTAATAATAAGAAAATAATATTTGGGAAAAGGTTGTTTGATTATCACATCTCCTATTTCTCTTATTAACGAATCATGATTGCTAACAAAAAAAGGTACATCAGCACCTATTTGAGCAAAATTTTTCATCTTTAAATCTTTATAATTTAATTTTTCTAATATCCTTATTACAGCGGCAGCATTTGATGATGCAGATCCAAGGCCTGACATAATGGGAATGTTTTTTTTAATTGTGAAACAATAATTTGGTTTAGGTAAATCAAGTTTTAAAAAAATTTTATCAACTATACAGTCTTTAAATTTATTATTTGTGGGAGAAAATTCACCTATATATTTTACACTAAATTTAGAGTCCTTTTTAGCAATTACTTCATCAAATATATTAATTAAAGTTACACCGCTTCTTAAGTTATGATATCCATCATTTCTTTTATTTATAATTTTTAAAAACAAATTAAGTTTTGCTGGTGATAGTTCAATAAATTCAGCTGGCATTATATTCTCTTAATTTTTTTTCAATGCTTTCAATAATTTTATCTTCTGGTTTAGCTAAATCTCTAGCCTGTTTCCAAAAATAAGCAGCTTCTCTTTTTCTATTCATAGCAAAATAAATATCTGCAAGATGATCTAAAGAAATTACTTCCCCGGGAACTTTATCAATAACTTCTTCCATTAATTCTGCTGCTTTTACAAAATCTTTTTTCTTAAAGTATGCCCAAGCTAAACTATCTAAAATATAATGACTATCAGGATTTGCATTATAGGCGTCTATTAACATAACAAAAGACTCATCAATTTTCATATCTCTTTCAATCCAGCCGTATGCTAAATAATTTAATACATTTGGAGAGTTTCTATTTATTTTAAGAGATTGTATGAAATCTTTTTCAGCTTTTTGCCAATTATCAGATTGTTCATAACAAATTCCACGTAAATACAACATATACCAAATATCGTTAGAATTGTTTTCTATTAGCTCAGAATATAAATTAATAGCTAAATTATATTTTTTTTTAACTCGGTAAAAATCAGCTAATATTTTTTTTAACTCATAATCTTCAGAATTTTTTTCAACGATTTGAATAATTTTATTTTCTGCATCATTAAAAATATTTTCCTGAGAATAATTAAATGCAATATTTCTTTGTGCATCTAAAAACAAATTATTATTTTCAGGTATTTTTAAATATGTTGACTCAGCAAAAAAATAATCTTCAATTAGCTGCAACAACTGTCCTTTGACGTAAATTGCTTCATAGTTTTCATTATTTATGAGAATAGAAAGTGTGGTATAAAATAGTAAAAAATTATAGTTCTGGGAATAGTTCGTGTGTTTATTTGAATAAGATGACCTTACTATCTCAAGAAAAGAATTACTAATACTAGATTTGGTTTTGATTTTATCATTTAGAAAAAAAACAAATTCAAATAAATTATTTTTATTGCCAGAGCTATCTAATCGTAGTGCATTTAGTTTATTTTCATTTTTACTATTATAAGCTTTTACCATACTTACTAATTTAGCTTCTTGATTATCAGGATTTATTAATAAAATTTTTTCTGCAATTTTTTGAGCAAGAATAAAATTTTCTGTTACAAGTGCAGAAATAAGTTCATCGAGATAATCATTCTTATAGTCTTCATTTTGATTTGCGTTATATTCATATAGAACTTGATTAAAATCATAATTATTAAAGGCAGTTTGCGAAATCAGGAATGATGCACTGTTTGATGCTAAAATTATTTTAGAAAACAACAAAATATAAAGATAAATGAAAATTTTATAGTTTTTTATCATTTGCAAATAATTTAATATATCCTATCAAAAATAATTAATTTAATTTTTTAATGTTTCAATCAAATAAAGAATATATCGATTTTTTAATACAATCAGGCGTACATACTTTTTTGAAAGAAACACCAAATAATCTATTAGAAACAAAGGAATTAAAAGAAAAATCTTTGAAAAAAAAAGATGTTAAAGCATTAGAAGAAATTAAAGAATTAATTTCATTGATATCAAATCATCAAAGTACATTAAAAAAAACCGCAAAAAAACTAGTTCTTTATGATGGTGATTTACAATCTAACTTAATGATAATTGGTGAAGCACCTGGACAAGAAGAAGATGAACAAGGTATTCCTTTTGTGGGTAGGGCTGGTCAGCTTCTAGATAAAATGTTGTCCGCCATAAAATTAGAAAGGAAAAATGTTTATATAACAAATGTTTTACCTTGGAGACCTCCTCAGAATAGAACCCCGACTGATCAAGAAATATTAGATTTCTTGCCTTTCCTTCAAAAACAAATAGAAATAATTAATCCAAAATTTATTTATTTATTAGGAACGACTGCAACAAGAGCTATTTTATCGACTCCTCTAAGTTTAGGAAAATTACGAGGCAAATGGCACGAATATAAATCTGTTAATATGAATACGCCAATTAATGTTTTAGTTACTTATCATCCAGCATTTTTACTAAGATCACCTAATTATAAAAAAGAAGCATGGAACGATTTGCAAATGCTTGAAAAAAAAATTAATGAAAATTAACCCTTACTTAAAATTTTTTTTTGTAATTTACATTTTATTATTTTGTAAATTAAGTAATTCATTTGAATCATCCGTTTCTGAAAAGTATAAAGAAATTTTTTCAAAAAATATTTTATCACAAGAAGATGTTAAAAATTATCGTCTAGCTTACAATTTTCAAGAAGGGTGTAAATGGAAAAGTGCAAATAAACATATTTTAAACATATCAGATAAGACATTAATGGGACATATACTAGCACAACGTTATTTACATCCTAAATGTTACCGTTCAAAATATTTAGAACTATATTACTGGTTAAAAAAATATAATGATCATCCGCAAGCAAAAAGAATTTATCGACTGGCTATAAAAAGAATGCCAATAGGATACAAAAGTCCAAATAAACCAGTTAAACCAAGTGGCATTATTGGAGATAAGACTAATTCAAAAAAATCTTCAAAATACAAGAGTTCAAAAAAATTATCAAAAAATCAACGTCTTGAAAAACAAAAACTAATTAATGCTGTTAAATCAAGAGTTAATAGAGGATGGCCAACAGGCGCAGTAAAAATTCTACAACAAAGAGATGTAAGCATACTTCTTGATCAGGTTGAATTAGATCAACAAAAAGAATTAATAGCAAAAGGATATTTTTTAGCAAATAAGAATGAGTTAGCAATAAAGTATGCAAGTGAAGCTCTAGTCAATTCATCTATGCAAGTGCCTTATGCAGCATGGACAGCAGGATTAGCTTCTTGGAGATTAGAACAATATCAACAAGCTGCTGATTTTTTTTCTCTATTTTCTATTAGTTTAAAAGATGATGCCTGGCACCAAACCTCAGGAAGCTTTTGGGCAGCAAGGTCATATGCTAAACTTGCACAATATGATAGTATCAATTTTTGGCTTCAACGCGCATCTCAAAATCCTAATAGTTTTTACGGTATGCTTGCTCTTGAAATATTAGGTATAAAAGAAAAAATAGAATGGAAATCCAAAAAAACTCTTAATACTTCAAATAGTAAATTATTAAATCTTCCATCTGGTAAAAGGTTACAATCTTTAATTCAAGTTGGTTTTAATGATGAGTTAGAAAAAGAAATAGTTCATATAAATTCTGTGTTAAATAAAGAGATAGCTACAGAATCTGTAAATATAGCTCAGCATTTTAATCTAGCATACACACAATTAAAAATTGTTAATAAACTTGAGCAATACGGTTTAACTATGGAAACAAATTTATATTATCCAACTCCTGTTTGGAAGCCTCGAGGAGGTTTTACCATTAATAAAGAATTAATTTATGCTTTTATGCACCAAGAGTCGATGTTTAATGCATCAGCAAAAAGTAGTCAAGGTGCAGTTGGTCTTATGCAAGTCCTGCCCTCTACAGCAAAATTTATTACATCAAGTAAAGATGTAAAAAGAAATAATTCTAATATTCTAAAAGTTCCTGAGATTAACCTAGAGGTTGGTCAAGAATATATAGAATATCTTTTAAATCTTGAGATTGTCTCTAATAATTTAATTTATTTAGCGGCTGCATATAATGGAGGTCCAGGAAATTTGAAGAAATGGAAGGAAGAAACAAACTTTTT
>CAYQFB010000072.1:0-4590 GCA_964416705.1 uncultured Alphaproteobacteria bacterium | reverse complement strand
GAATGCTTTTAATGCATGCAAATAATAGAGAAGAAATTAAAACTGCAAATGCTGGTGATATTGTAGCACTTGTTGGTTTGAAAGATGTAACAACAGGTGAGACATTGTGCTCAGTTAATGAACCTATTGTTTTGGAGAGAATGGATTTCCCTGATCCTGTAATTGAAGTTGCAGTTGAACCAAAAACAAAAGCAGACCATGAAAAAATGGGTACGGCTCTTGGTAGATTAGCTCAGGAAGACCCAAGCTTTAGAGTAACGACTGATCATGAGAGTGGTCAGACAATTATTAAAGGTATGGGTGAGCTTCATCTTGAAATTTTGGTAGATAGAATGAAAAGAGAGTTTAAAGTAGAAGCTAATGTTGGGGCACCGCAAGTCGCTTATAGAGAGACAATATCTAGCTCATTTAATGTTGACTATACACATAAAAAACAATCAGGTGGAGCAGGACAATTTGCAAGGGTAAAAATAACTTTTGATCCTGGTGAGCCTGGAAGTGGATACGAATTTATTAATAAAATAAAAGGTGGAAATATCCCTACTGAACTTATACCTGGAGTAGAAAAAGGATTAGTTGCTCAACAACAGACAGGTGTTATGGCTGGATTTCCTTGTATAGATTTTAAAGCAACTTTAACTGATGGAGCTTATCATGATGTAGATTCAAGTGTTCTGGCTTTTGAAATCGCTGCAAGAGCTGCATTTAGAGAAGGTATTGCGAAAGCTAATCCTGTTCTACTAGAACCAATGATGAAAGTTGAAGTAGTAACCCCTGAAGAATATATGGGTGATGTTATTGGTGACTTGAATAGCAGAAGAGGTCAAGTACAGGAGATGTCAACCAGAGGAAATGCAAATGTTGTAGATGCAATGGTACCTCTTGCAAATATGTTTGGTTATGTAAATAATCTTAGATCTTTAACACAAGGTAGGGCGAACTACTCAATGCAGTTTGATCATTATGAGCAGGTTCCGTCAAATGTTGCAGATGAAGTAAAGGCAAAATTAGCATAATGGATTCTCAAAATATTAGAATTAGATTAAGAGCTTTCGATAATAAACTCCTTGATAATAGTACTGTAGAAATAATTAATACTGCAAAAAGAACTGGAGCAAAGGTAAAAGGACCAATACCTTTACCAACTAGATTTGAAAAATTTACTGTCAACAAGTCTCCACACGTAGATAAAAAAAGTCGTGATCAGTTTGAGATAAGAACACACAATAGATTAATAGATATTATTGATCCAACTCCACAAACAGTTGATGCACTAATGAAACTTGATTTATCAGCTGGTGTAGAAGTAGATATAAAGATTTAGATATGAAAAAAAGAACTGGTTTAATTGCAACTAAAATTGGAAATAGTTCATACTACAGTGAAAATGGGAATGTAATTCCTGTTACTGTGCTCAAAGTTGATGAATGTATTGTATCAAATATTAAAACTTTAGAAAAAGATGGTTACTCTTCAATCCAACTAGTTTCAATAGATGGTAAATCTGATATTAAAAAAATTAAAAAACCTCAACAAAAATTATTTGCAAATATAAAATCAGATTCAAAAAAAGTTATTAAAGAATTCAGAATTGACCCAGAAAATAAATTAGAAATTGGAACAAAATTAAATGTATCTCATTTTAAAAAAGACCAATATGTTGATGTTACATCCAAATCAACAGGTAAGGGTTTTGCTGGAGCAATGAAAAGGCACAACTTTCGTGGATTAAGAGCCTCTCACGGAGTGTCAGTATCTCATAGATCTCATGGTTCTACTGGTCAAAATCAGGATCCTGGAAAAGTGTTCAAAGGAAAAAAAATGGCAGGGCACATGGGAGCAAAAAAAGTAACTAAGCAAAATCTTAAAGTCATAGATGTGGATGAAGAAAATAAAATTCTTATCATTAATGGTTCTGTTCCTGGAAGAAAAAATTCGGTTGTTTTTGTAAATGACTCTGTAAAGAAAAATTAAACATGAAAAAACAAGTTGTTAATCTAGAAAATAAAAAAGTAAAAGATTTAGATATCAATACAAACGTTTTTGGAATTAATCTTTTGCCAGATATAATTCATCAATACATTAGATATCAAAACGCAAAATCAAGACAAGGCACTCATAAAACTAAATCCAGATCTGAGGTAAACGGAAGAGCAAAAAAACCTTTTGCTCAAAAAGGTACTGGTAATGCAAGGCAAGGAAGCAGTAAACCGCCTCACTTTAGAGGTGGAGCAATATCTATGGGACCTGTTCTAAGAGATCATTCATTTTCACTAAATAAAAAAGAAAAAAAACTAGCTTTAAAGTCCGCACTATCCTCAAAGTTACTTGAAGACAATATTATATTCTTAGACACGTTAGAAATTAAAAATCATAAAACAAAAGAGTTAGTTACTAAACTTAATAATTTTAATTTTAATACTGCATTGTTTGTTTATGGAGATGAAAAAATTGATGATAATTTCAAAAAAGCATCTTCAAATATACCTCATGTTTCAATTCTTAGTTGTAGTGGAATAAATGTTAAGGATTTAATTTCAAATCATAAAATTTTTATTGATGAAAAATCAATAGATCAAATAACAAAAAGATTATCATGAAAATAAAAAAAACAATATCTGATGAAAAAGCATTTAGCATTATCCATAAACCTATGTTGACAGAGAAATCAACAAACCTTAATCAATTTAATCAATATACGTTTGTAGTTGATAAAAACTCTAATTCTCATGAAATTCAGCAAGCAATTGAAAAGATATTTAAAGTTAAAGTGATTAAAATAAATACTGCTATAATTAGAGGAAAGGTAAAGTCTTTCAAAGGAAATATCGGATATAAAAAAGATTTAAAAAAAGCAATTGTGACTCTAGCTGATGGAAATACAATTGATTCATCATTGGATATCAAATAATGTTAATAAAACTAAAACCTAATACGCCAGGTCAAAGAGGAACTGTTTTAGTATCCAAAAAACATTTATCTAAAGATAAACCATACAAAACACTTACAAAATCAAAACATTCGACTGGAGGAAGAAATAATCAGGGAAAAATTACATCACGAAGAATGGGTGGTGGTGTAAAAAGAAAATATAGAATTATAGATTTTAAAAGAAATAAATTTGATATTAATGCTGAAGTTATTAGAAACGAATATGATCCTAATAGATCTTCATTTATCTCACTTATTAAGTATGAAGATGGTGAATTCAGATATATTTTGTCTCCAAAAAATATATCTGTAGGTGATAAAGTTTCTTCAGGGATTAATGTTGAGATAAAGGATGGAAACTGCTTACCACTAAAAAATATACCCATTGGTACATATGTTCATAATATTGAATTAAAGCCAGGTGCTGGAGGACAATTAGTAAGATCTGCAGGAACATCTGCTCAAATTGTTTCAAAAGAAGATCTTTATGTGCAAATAAAATTAGTTTCAGGTGAGATAAGATTGATAAATAAAAATTCTATGGCTACTGTTGGCGTTTTATCTAATCCTGACAATAAAAATATTAAACTGGGTAAAGCTGGTAGAAAAAGATATTTAGGATCTCGACCAAAAGTTAGAGGTGTTGTTATGAATCCTGTAGACCATCCTCATGGTGGTGGTGAAGGAAGAACATCAGGGGGTAGACACCCAGTAACTCCATGGGGCGTATCTACAAAAGGAAAGAAAACAAGAAGTAATAAAAAAACTAACACATTTATTATTAGAAGAAGGAAAAAATAATGGCAAGATCAGTTTGGAAAGGACCATTTGTTGATATTAATTTGCTTAAAAAAGCAGAGAAAGTATCTGAATCAGGTAGAAAAGAGGTTATTAAAACTTGGTCAAGAAGATCAACTATCCTTCCTCAATTTGTTGGACTAACATTTGGCGTATACAACGGTCAAAAATTCGTGCCTGTAAGTGTAAGTGAACATATGGTGGGACATAAATTTGGAGAATTTTCACCGACTAGAAACTTTAAAGGTCACACTGCTGCAGATAAGAAAGCTGGTAAATAGGTTATGACTTTGGAAAATACATCAATAGCAAGAGACAATACAATTAGAGTTAGCCAGCTAAAACTGGCAAATATAACTAGATTGATTGTTAATCAAAAGGTTAATAAGGCAGTTGAACAACTAAAATTCTCAAATAAAAGAGTTTCTCAAAATGTTTTAAAGGTATTAAATTCAGCAATTGCAAATGCTGAAAACAACAAGCAACTAGACATAGATAATTTATATGTAAAAGAAGCATATATTGGAAAAAGTTTAAGCATGAAAAGGTTTAGGCCAAGGGCAAAAGGTAGGGCCTCTTCTATTTTAAAGCCTTTTAGCAAGTTAACTATAATCTTAGAAGAAAGAGCAAATAATAAAGAAGGAAAAAAATAACTATGGGACAAAAAGTTAATCCAAACGGTATAAGATTAGGAATTAATAGAACGTGGTCATCTAGATGGTTTTCAAATTCTGATTATTCAAAGTTACTACATCAAGATTTAGAAATTAAGAATTTTGTTGAAAAAAAATTAAAAAATGCCAGTGTTTCAAAAGTTAATATTGAAAGAGCTGCTAAAAAATTGAGAATTTCAATTTACAG
>CAYQFB010000071.1:0-4630 GCA_964416705.1 uncultured Alphaproteobacteria bacterium | reverse complement strand
AATCATCTACTTTATGTAAAAAAGGAAATCGATGTTCACGAATAGAAAGCATTTTTATTTTACCAATTACATTATTATGTACCTCATTAATTAATTGTTTTACTGGCGGCATGTATCTATATTCCATTCCAGTCCAAATTAATTTAGTATAATTTTTTGACAGTAGCTCAAACTTTTTACAATCATCAATAGTTGTGCATAAAGGTTTTTCAATCAACAAATGTTTATTTGTTTTAAGAATTTGTTCTAATACATTGATGTGTGTAAAATTGGGTGTAGCAATTATATAAGCATCTGCCACATTTTTGCTTACTAAATCATTTAAATTATTATAAATTTTCGTAGATTCCTTTACTAATGATTTGGCTTGATTTCTTGAATGCTCATTAGTATCACAAATTGCTAACACTTCTGCATTTTCAATTAAATTTATATTTTGAATATGTTCTTGGCCCATGACTCCAGTTCCAATTACTCCATATTTTATAGTTTCACTCATATTGTATATGTAGGTATCTTTAATTTATTCCCTAAAATTTTGATATCCTCAATTACATCTCCATAGGTAAAGCAAACATGATGTTCTAATCCACTTAAAAATAAATTTTTTATTTTCTTGTATGTATTTTGACCTAAACTTATGACACCAGATGTTCCAGAAAAAGAGTTTTTTCTTTTAAGTACTTTTCCTTTCATCAAAATAAACTTTAATTTGTTTTCTGATTTTGAAACTCGAAAAATTGTAATTTCACCAGATTTAAATGCAAAATTATGAAGTAAAGGTTTTCTTCTATTTGAGTGAACAGTAGCACTAGGTGTGTTTTTTTCAGCCATACTAATTGGTGCAAGACCACAATGCCAAAAAACGGTTGTATTATCTTTCTCATCAACATCAACAATATCAACTAATAAAGCAGGTTTATTATTTAATTGATTTAAAATGTTACAACTCAAACTTCCAAGTACATCAGCTTCACAAGCTGCACTTATTTTATTTTCATTCAACATAGCCATTGGTCCGCATGAAGCACATCCATACTCAGTGAACATCTCTGGCCAACATCGTACAGCAAAAGCATCAATATTTTGAGTTTCCTGAATTTGTTGAAGGCCATGAAAAAGTGATAAGCTTTTGTTTAATTCTTTTTGATCTAACTCATTTAAATTCTTTAAATGAGTACTGATATTTTTTTTAGTAATATTAATATTTTTTATTCCAACCTTACTTGAAATACTAAACAAATTTTGCAAATTTATTTTTTTTATCTTTGCATTAAATTTAGTTTTTAATTCTTCACTATTATAATCACATGTATCAAATCCATCAGGACTTTCACCGATTAGACCTATCTTTGGTTGCTTATAATCAATTAATTTTTTATTAATTTTTTTTGAATTAGTTATTTTTTTTAAGTAATTTTTTTTAGCAGAATAATTATTATTTTTTAAAAATTTTAATATTTCTTTTGAAAAAGAATCCTCATCGTTAGAATAAATAATAAAATTAGAATAAAATTTATTTTTAATTAAGGCATGTAATCCTAAATTAACTCCACAAAGAGAGTTTAGCCTTAAGCGCTCACCCGTTCTTTTTTCCTGAAATGATATAAATAAAATTGGTTTTTTAAATTTTTTAACAAAGGAAGAAATAAATTTGGCATCAGTAAAAGTAGATTGAATAACTATAAATTTTGTACATTTAATATCTTCAAAATACTGCATTGCATTTTCACCAATTTGATCATTTGTTATTAAATCATCAAAAAAATTAATATTTTTATTTAATTTTGTAATTGTTTTTTTTGTTTTTGCTAATTTTTTCTTAGCAAATTCAATATCAAATGTTTCTCTTGCTAAACTAAAGCAGCCAATCATTAAAAACCTTTATAAGTATTTTTAAATTTTGAAGAATTTTTTTGAATTAATTTTTGTGTTAAATATTTTTCTAAAGATTGAGCATTTTTTTTTGTAAGTTCATTTAATTTTTTAACATAACTTACACTTTCTTTATTTAGCTTTGTTGTAATTTTTTTATAATTTGGATAATCTTTAAAAGCATCTAGCCAAATAGTTCTGCCAGCAAGATATCCTGAGGCACCATTTTTATAAGCTAATTTTAAACAATTAAAAAAAGATTTCTTACTCATTCCAGAGGAAAGCATTACCCATGGAATATTTCTTGTTGCCCTAGAAAGTTGTTTAAAAGCATCTTCTGTAATTTTAGTAAATTTACTATTTTGTAATTGGCTACTATCCACAGGACTTTCTAATTTAAAAATATCAACTTTGTACTTTGCTTTAGAAAATTCTTTCACACTATCTATTACGTGGTTTTGATTTTTATCCAGTTGCTCTTTATAATCTTTTGAATACCCAATTTCATTTTTAAATGGATAAACCAATAGCTCTAGTAGAAATGGAATATCGTATTTTTCGCATTGTTTGCCTATTGTTTCAATATATTCTTTTTGGTGTTGAATTGATTTTTGATCAGCATCAGGTCGATACCAGGCTAGTACTTTCACAGCATCACCACCTATTCTTTTTATCTTTCCAACTGTCCAATTTTTAATATTTTTTGAATATCTACCTTTTCCTTTTTCAATAAAATCATGATCCTCAAGAGTAACTATTAAGCCTTTGCTCTTACTTGATGGAATAAGACTGGGTAATGAATAAACTGGATCCATTAATATAGCAGTGGAGTGCTTGGAGAGGTTTAAAGAAATATACTTTTTAAATTCAACAACATCTTTATAGGTATAATTCCTTTTTTTCTTTGATATCAAATTAAATATTGGTGGCCTCTGATCAATTGCGAGCATTTGTAAATGGCTTTGATCGTTACACAATTTTTTAATATGTATTAATTTACCAATATTATTAGATCTCATTCTTTGTTTTTACCTTAAATTTTCTAAAAATTAATTATTTTATTTGGCTGATTTCCATCATTTTAATACTGTATTGTATTGATAACTCAAGAATTTATTTTTTTTTAATTTATCTATTTTTTATTTTAATTTTAAACATAATATTTTTACAATTTTGTTAATTGTTATAAAATTTCTAGCACTTTTTACCCTTGTATATACTTTAAGTTTGTTTTAAACCTTATAAAAAATTGGAGGACTAATGATTAAATCAATTTTAAAATTATTTTCAGTAGCTTTCATTTCTATTTCACTATCTGTAATTTCAACAGTAGCTTCTGCAGAAATTACAATTAACTGGCCATCAATTTGGGTTGGAAAAGACTCAAAGACAACAGTGATTCGTGAACTTGTAGATGAATTCAATGCTGCAAATGCAGGTGCTATTAAAGTTGTAATAGAAGAACAAACTGATTATGACATATACGCACAAAAATTAACTGCTCAGATAGCTACAGGTGATTTACCAGATGTATTTACAGTTGGTTCAGACTTACTTGACATTTTACATAGAAGTGGAAAAGCTATGGATCTTGCCCCTCATGTATCTTCTGACTCACATTGGAATAATGTTTATCCAGAAGGAGCTCTTCAAGGTAATATGGTGGATGGGCAATTGACGAATTTACCTTATGAGCTTTTTGTTACCCCTGTAACATATAATAAAAAATTATTAAAAGCAGCTGGTTATGATGAATTTCCAGATAACTATGATGATTTCTTTAAAATGTGTGAAGCAGTAACAGCTACTGGTAAAGTATGCACATCACAGATGACAGCTAAAAATGCATGGACATCAATGCTTTGGTTTTCTCAAGCATTAGCTTCAGCAGGTGGACCAGATATTTACGAAAAAGGTCTGGATGATCCAGCTTGGGTTAAAGCTTTTGAAGTTATGGAAAAGATGTATCAATATACAACTACTGATGCAATTGGAGCTGACGCAGGCGTTTCAGGCGGCCATTTCTTAAATGAAAGAACTGCAGTTTTCATGAATGGACCTTGGTTCATAGCTCGTTATACTTCAGACGGTATACCTGGATTGCATGAAAATATTGGTGTTGCCCCAGCTCCAATGCTAATGGGCGGAGAGGGTGCTCCTGGCGGATATGTAGGTGGAAAACAATCTTCTTTAGCAGCTGGCAAACAATCTGATCCTGCAAAAGAAGAAGCTGTTGTAAAATTCCTTAAATGGTTAACTACTCCAGAAAATGTTGCAAGACTATCTTACAGTTCTGGTGCAATGTTTATTGTCAAGGCTGATTTGCCTAGTGATATGGATAGACTATTCATTGAAATGAATGAGCAAAAAGGAAATGCTCCTTACGTAGCTCCAACATTTATGAATGGAATAGCTTCTTTACCAGTATCGAAAGAATTTCCACAAGCATTATCTGCTTTAGCTATAGGTGAAGTATCACCAGAAGGAGCAGTTGAAATGCTTAAAGACGCTGAATAACATCTAAAACAACTATGAGGTATATTTATACCTCATAGTTTATTTTTTTTATGAAACTCAAAAAAGATGAAGTCGTTTGGCTATTGATATTTATAGCTCCAGCGATAAGTCTTTTTTTTCTCTTTTTTATTTTACCTATTCTTTTTCTTTTTGTTACTAGTTTTACTAACTGGGATGGTATTGGTGCAGAATTCGTTGGTTTAGAAAATTATTCTAAATTGTTAAATAAAAAATCTTT
>CAYQFB010000070.1:0-4638 GCA_964416705.1 uncultured Alphaproteobacteria bacterium | reverse complement strand
AATCATACTGTGAAGCAATTTTACCAGTAAAAAAATTACCCGACCAAAATAAAGACGAAGCTACTAATAATATAAAAGCAAAATAAATACTTTTTGTCTTAATCATCAACTAAAGTCATAAGAGATGAAGTATCGTATCTTGATCCTCCATTTTTTTGGACCTCTTCATAATATTTATCAACTATCTTAGTTATAGGAAGTGATGCGCCATTTTTTTCAGCTTCATTAAAACAAATAGATAAATCTTTACGCATCCAATCAACTGCAAATCCAAATTCATATTCACTTTTTAGCATCGTTTTATAACGATTTTCCATTTGCCATGATTGAGCCGCACCTTTTGATATAACTTGCAAAACTTTTTCCATATCAAGATTAGCTTTTTTTCCAAAGGCCATTGCTTCTGCTAAACCTTGTACAAGACCAGCTATACAGATTTGATTAATCATTTTTGCCAATTGACCAGAGCCCGCAGGACCAATTAATTCAATTGTCTTTCCATATGCACTCATGACTGGCTTTGCTATATTGTATTGACTTTCATCACCACCCACCATTACAGATAAAATACCATTTTCTGCACCAGCCTGACCGCCTGATACAGGAGCATCAAGAAAAGAAAAGTTACCTTCTTTAGCTTGTTTATAATATTTTCTAGCAATATCTGCAGAGGCTGTTGTGTGGTCAACAATAATAGTATTTTCCTCTATATTATTAATAATTCCGTCATCACCTTCCATTACAGAAATTAAGTCTTCATCTCTTCCAACACATATAAAAACTATATCAGCATTGGAAGCCGCTTGTCCTGGAGTTGTTTTTGACATACCTGAAAATTCATTCACCCATTTATCAGCTACTGAAGAAGTTCGATTATATACAGTTGTAATAAAATTATTTTTTTTAAGATGTCCTGCCATATTATACCCCATCACACCAAGACCTATAAAAGCAACATTTTTTGTTTTCATATTATTTTTCTCCAATTAAATTTAATATTTCATAACTTAATTTCTGTGAATTACTAACCACAAGGTTTTTTGAATTCTCGTAAAATTTATATTCCATTTTATTAAAATGGCAATCATGGCCCCCCGCTTGTCTTACAATAAATACTCCCGGTATATGATCCC
Organism: uncultured Alphaproteobacteria bacterium; assembly: GCA_964416705.1. GTDB lineage: Bacteria > Pseudomonadota > Alphaproteobacteria > HIMB59 > CACPNW01. Next base: position 3,505 of record CAYQFB010000070.1, on the reverse strand, counting down.
AAGGATACAGTCTTGATAATAGGGCAAAATCTCTGTTTCCTAAAGCAATATCAAAATATTCACATCCAATTGATCCATACGAATTAATATTCTTAAACTTGTCTTTAATAGCTAGTAATTTTGTTTTTTTAGTTTCATCCCAATATTTTGTACTTATTGACCCAATAGATTTTTCAATTTCTGTGTTTTTATTTAACTTTATTTTCTTATTATCTAAAAAAGTAGCTGTATTATCGGCATACATAAATTCTTCTGTTATAGGTTTATAAATAAATGATTGAAGAATTTTTTTATTTTTTGTTAATGCTACCATAACTGCAAATCTATCTTTTGATTTAGCAAAATTACTAGTTCCATCAATAGGATCTACAGTCCAACAAAAATTATCTGATAAATAATATTTTAAAATCGAAGGATTTTTTGCATATATCTCTTCTCCTATAAAATTCGCATTCTTAAGTAATTTTGGTAAAGAAATACTTAATTCTAGCTCAACAGCAAAATCAATTTCCGTAACAATATCTTTTTCATTTTTGTATGAAATTTGATTACTCGTTAAATTACCAAAGCTAGGAACTATAATTTTTTTACTAATATTATATAAAATTTCTTTTAAATCATTAGGATCTACCACAGGTATTAGCTAATAGACTTATAGAAATTTAAAGCAAGAGACATTGTGATTGGTCCAATTTTACCTTTATTTATTTTAATTGTATTAACTTGAGTAATGGGTGTTACAAGGCTACCAGAACTTGTTATAAAAACTTCATCTGATTTGAATAGATCTTTTAATGAGAATTCTTTTTCAATTAATTTTAAACCTTGAGTTTTTATTATATTTATTAGAACTGTTCTTGTAACTCCTTTAAGAATTTCTCTATTTGCGGGATGAGTTATTATTTTATCATTTTTTATAATCCAAACATTTGAATGCGCTGCTTCTGTAATCTTTTTACCTTTAAAAAAAATTGTTTCATATGCGCCTTTTTTACTAGCCTCTGTAGCTGCTAGAATATTTGCTAGTAATGAAGTCGTTTTTATGTCTGGTCTACCCCATCTAATATCTGGGTATGTTATAGCTTTGTATCCTTTATAATTTTTATTTGGTAAATTAAATTTTTTCTTAGCTGTATATATAATTATATTTGGTTTAAGATTTTTTTTATATGCGTGTTCACGAGGTTGTAATCCTCTTGTTATTTGTAAATAAATTATTCCATTTGATAATTTATTTTTTTTTACTATACTAATAAAAATTTTAGTTAATAAATTTTTATTTATTCTAATGTTAAAATTAAGTTCTGTGGTAGAATATTTTAATCTACTAATATGAAAATCAAGGTCTATTATTTTATTATTTAAAACCTTAATTACTTCATACACACTATCAGAAAATTGAAAGCCTCTGTCTTCAATATGTATTTTAGCATCTTTAAAATTTACATATTTATTATTCAAATATACAAAATTTGGCATAAACTAATGAGTAGAAAGAAGTTTTTCCAATCTATTTATGTCCTGAGTTTCTGCAAAGAATACAACATCATCATTTTCTATAAAATTAGTTGTACTATTAGGGATAATTATTTTGCCATCTCTAAGAATAGAAGCAATTCTAATACCTTTAGGTAAATTTAATTCTTTTAAATTTTTATTACATAGTGGTGATTGTTTTTTTATCATAGCTTCAATTACTTCACCAAATCCGTCACCTATTGAGTAATCATTCATAATTCCACCACCTCTTACCTTTTCTAATATTTTAGAAATAGTAATAAGTTTTGGATCAATTGTAATATCTATTCCTATATTTGATAATAATGAGGTGTAAGAGCTATTATTAATTAAAGCCATGCACTGATCAGTACCTGCTCTTTTTGCTAGTAATGAAACCAAAACATTTACTTCATCATCTTCTGTTACGGCAAGACAGTAACCTGCTTCAGATATGTTGACCTCTTCTAAAATTTGATTATCTAATCCGTCACCATTAGTAACCGTGACATTGTTAAGGTTTGATGCTAAAAATTGTGACCTTTCTTTATCTAGCTCAATTAGCTCAGTTGAAATACCATTATCATATTTTTCAATCAACTCTGCTAGAGAAAAACCTATATTTCCTCCACCAATGATAACAATTTTTTGTGCTTGCAATTCTTTATGACCAAATTCTTTGAGTACATCTTTTAAGTTTTGTGTTTCTACAACCATGTAAATTAAGTCATTATTTTCAATTTTTGTTGATGAGTTAACTATGAATTTTTTATCTCCTCTAAAAATAAATAGAATGTTAGCTAAGTAATTAGGAAATTTATTAGATAGATCTCTAACTGTAAGTCCTATATGACTACAATTATGATCGCATTTGAAGCCAATTAATTTTAATTGCTTTTCTGATAGCTCAACCATATCAATAGTTCCGGGCGAAATAATTCTTCTATGAAAAGCGCCGGCTACTTCTTGCTCAGGAGAAATTATAGCATCAATGGGCAAATCATTTTTTGTATACAAATTTTGCCACTCACCTTTTAAATAATCTTGTTGTCTAATTCTCGCAATTTTTTTTGGTATTTTGAATAAAGAATGACCAATTTGACATGCAATCATATTTGTTTCATCACTTTTTGTTACTGCAATTAAAATTTCACAATCTTTTGCACCAGCATCTAATAAAACAGAAGGTAAGCTAGGAATACCTGTAACCACTTTTACATCTAAGTTTTCTGATATTTTGTTTAGTTTTTCAGAAGGTTCATCAACAACAGTTACTTCAAAATTTTCTTTTGATAACTTGTCTGCTATACTATAACCAACATCACCTGAGCCACAAATTATTGTTTTCATTTTTTATTTAACTGAAATATTTAATGATTTAAGTTTTCTATAAAGGGCGGTTCTTTCCATACCAGTAAATTCTGATACTTTTGATACATTACCACTAAACCTCTTGATTTGCGATAATAAATATTCTTTTTCAAACTCCATTCGCGCCTCTTTTAATGATAGATCATAATTATTTGAGGTGATTTGATCTTTATTATAATCTCCCATTTCAAGAGCTAAATTATCAACATCAAGAACTAGATCATTTGTGGCAGTTTGGTTAAGAATAAGAGTTTTTTCTACATAGTTCACCAGTTGAGCAACATTTCCAGGCCAATCAAAAATTTCTAAATTAGAAATTGCTGATTTTGAAAAGGTTAAATCAATGTTTCTAGAATTAAATTTTGATATGTAATAATTTAAAATAGGTAAAATATCTGGAACTCGTTCAGATAATCTTGGACATTTTAAATAATCTACTTTTATGCGCTCATACAATCTAGATATAAAATTTCCATTTTTTATCTCTTCTTTTAAATTTTTTCCAGAAATTGTTATAATTTTATGATCTAAAATAATATTTGAAGATTTGAAAAAATCAGAATTTTCAATAAAAAATAAGAATTGCTTTTGAAATTTAAGAGGAATTTGATCAATATTTGATAAAATCAAAGTATTC
>CAYQFB010000069.1:0-4724 GCA_964416705.1 uncultured Alphaproteobacteria bacterium | reverse complement strand
GATACGGAGCTACATCTGATGGATATGATATGGTTCAACCATCTGGTGAAGGTGCAGAGAGATGTATGAAAATGGCAATAAAAAATATCAAGGGCAAGGTAGATTATATAAATTCACATGGCACGAGTACCACAATAGGTGACTTAAAAGAATTGGAAGCAATCAAAAAAGTATTTGGAGAAGATATACCTAAAATTAGTTCTACTAAATCTTTAACTGGTCACTCCCTAGGAGCAACAGGTGTTCATGAAGCAATATATTCTCTTTTAATGATGAATAATAATTTTTTAAGTGGTTCAGCAAATATAAATTCATTAGATGATAAAGCAAAGGATCACAATATTCTTTTAGAAACTGAACAGAATGACAAAATTGGAAATATCCTTTCAAATAGCTTTGGTTTTGGCGGAACAAATGCAACTCTATTAATGTCTAGGTATAATGATTAAAGATAAGAAGGGCCTTATAATTGGTATCGCAAATGATCATTCAATTGCTTGGGGTATCGCTAAACAATTACATGCAAATGGTGCTGAACTTGCTATTACCTATCAAAATAGTACGTTATTAAAAAGAGTTAAACCTTTAGCAGATAAAGTTAATTCAAATATCTTGATTGAATGCGATGTTAATAACGAAAATCATTTACAAAATACAGTAAATCAAATTACAAAAGAATTTGGCAAAATCGATTTCATTATTCATGCTGTAGCTTATTCTGATAAAAATGAATTAAACGGTCGGTATGTAGATACTTCTAAAGATAATTTTATTAATAGCCTCTCTATATCTTGCTATTCTTTTACAAGGATAGCAAAGTTATTCCAACCCATAATAAATAATGGAGGAAGCTTAGTTACATTAAGTTTTTATGGAGCAAATAAAGTTATGCCAAATTATAATGTCATGGGAATAGCTAAGGCAGCTCTTGAGGCAAGTGTTAAATATTTAAGTGTTGATTTAGGCGATCAAAATATAAGAGTTAATGCAATTTCTGCAGGTCCAATGAGAACACTTGCTGGTGCAGCAATTGCTAATGCTAGAGATGTTTTTAATTATACAAGCAAGAATTCTTCCTTAAAAAGAAATGTAAATCTAGAAGAATTAGGTAATTCAGCCCTTTATTTAGTTAGTGATTTATCTTCAGCGATAACTGGAGAGATTCATTATGTTGATTGTGGTTTTAATATTATTGGAATGCCAAAAAACTAAAAGTATTCACTAGGATTGTCTACAAATATACTAGTCACTTTATTATTCCATAAATTTTTAGCTTCATCTATTGAAATATTTCTATCAGAATAAACTGTTACTTGAATTTCATTTTCCACAAATTGGTTAACAATAGAGTTAGAAAAAAAATTTAAGTTAATACCACAACTAAAAAAATTATATTTTTTACAAATATCAATAGTATCATTAACATTATACTTATTAAAATCATCATTTAAAAAACCACATAATAAATTAGGAGAAATTTCTTTTAATCTAGTGCAACTTGAAAGATCAAAACTTGAAAAATAAATTTTTTCATAAGAAATTTTTTTAATTTCTTCTAATACTTTTTTAACATTTAAAACTTCATAATTTTTATTAGGTTTTAATTCGATATTTAAATATTTTTGATTTGTTTTAACTAAATCTAAAACACTTCTTAAAGCTGGAACTTTAATATCGGTCTTTGATTTATAGAAATAATAACCAGCGTCTAGTTGACTTATTTCATCGAATAAAAAATCACATACTAAGCCAGAGCCATTTGTTGTTCTGTCTAAAGTATCATCATGAAGGAGTAAAGGAACGTTATCCTTACTAATTTTTATATCTATTTCTACACAATCAAGACCAAGATCAAATGCAGTTGAAATAGACTCTAAAGTATTTTCAGGTTTTAAATCTTTTACCCCTCTATGACCAATTAGCTTTGGTAATATAAAATTATTCTTCAGCCTCAACTTCTTTCATTGAGAGCTTAACCTTACCTCTAGCATCTACATCTAGAACCTTGACTTTTACAACATCGCCTTCATTAATAACATCACTTACTTTTTCTACTCTTTCATTCTTAAGTTGACTAATATGAACTAAGCCATCTTTTGAGCCCATGAAATTAACAAAAGCACCAAAATCCATAATCTTTACAACTTTACCTTCATAAATTTTGCCAATCTCAGGCTCTTCCACAATACCTTTAATCCATTCTATAGCATCAGTGCCAGATTTTGCATCTACTGCAGCAACACTTACTAAGCCTTCATCGTCAATTTCAATTTTTGCTCCAGTAGTTTCACTAATCTCTCTAATTACAGCTCCTCCTTTACCGATTACTTCTCTTATTTTATCTTTATGCACATGAAATGTGGTAATCGTTGGAGCATATTCAGAAATTTTTTCTTGAGGTTTTTCAATTGCTTTTGCCATTTCACCTAAAATATGAATTCTACCGTCTTTAGCTTGCTTAAGCGCTTCTTTCATAATAGCTGAAGTAATGCTGGTAATTTTAATATCCATTTGCAAAGATGTTATTCCATCCTTTGTTCCTGCAACTTTAAAATCCATATCACCTAAATGATCTTCATCACCAAGAATATCTGAAAGTACTACATATTTATCATTTTCTTTGATTAAACCCATAGCTATACCAGCAATTGGTTTTTCAATCGGAACACCTGCATCCATTAAAGACATAGAGGTTCCACAAACTGTTGCCATAGAGCTTGAACCATTTGATTCTGTTATCTCAGATACAACTCTATAAGTGTATGGAAATTGATCGTTAGATGGTAACATTGGATGAATTGCTCTCCACGCTAGTTTACCATGGCCAATTTCTCTTCTACTTGTTGAACCAACTCTTCCTACCTCTCCAACTGAATAAGGTGGAAAATTATAATGAAGCATAAAATTTTCTTTATATTCACCTTCTATAGCATCAATTCTTTGTTCATCCATCCCTGTCCCAAGAGTGGTAACAACCAAGGCTTGTGTTTCTCCTCTAGTAAATAATGCTGATCCATGTGTACGACTCAATATTCCAGTTTCACATACGATAGGTCTTACTGTCTTAGTATCACGTCCATCAATTCGATTGCCTGTTTTAAGAAGCTCACCTCTTACAACATCTTTTTCAACTGACTTAATAGCATCTGACACTGTTACAGCTGTAAGTGTTTCATTTAAATATTTTTTTTCAATTTCAGTCTTAAGTTCTTTTAATCTTTCTACACGTTTTTGTTTTTCTGTTACTTGATAAGCTTCATTAAACTTACCTGCATATTCATCAGAAATTAAATTAGGAAGATTAACGATCTCGCTATCTTTTTCTGGAATATTCCATGGTTCTTTTGCCGCCTGTTTAGCTAGTGATATTATTGCATCAATAACTGGTAAGTAAGACTCTTGACCTAAAACAACAGCTTCTAGCATTTTTTCTTCACTTAATTGGTGCGCTTCAGATTCAACCATAAGAACTCCATTTTTAGTTCCAGCAACAACTAAATCTAATTTTGAATTTTTTATTTCTTGTATTGTAGGATTAACTATTAGCTTATCATCTACTAAACCTATTTTTGATGCACCTAAAGGACCCATAAATGGTAAACCAGATAATGTTACTGCTGCACTAGTTGCTATTAATGCAACTATATCTGAATCATTTTCTTGATCATGAGATAAAACTGTACAAGTAACCTGAGTTTCATTTTTAAAATCTTTATGAAATAATGGTCTAATTGGTCTATCAATTAATCTACAAATTAATGTTTCTTTTTCTGTTGGTCTAGCTTCTCTTTTAAAAAAACCACCTGGGATTTTACCTACTGAATAAAATTTTTCTTGGTAATTTACTGTTAATGGGAAAAAATCTATATCTGGTTTTGCTTGTTTAGCAGCAACAACATTTGTCATTACAGTTGTTCCACCATAAGTAACAATTACAGATGAATCAGCTTGTCTTGCTATTTTTCCAGTTTCAATTTTTAAGTTTCTTCCTGCCCATTCTAATTCTACTTTTTTTATATCAAACATCTTTTTTCTCTTTCAACTTAAACTAACCTCTAATATTTAGTTCTTTTATTAACTTCATGTATTTTTCATTATCTTTCTTAGAAAGATAAGATAACAATTTTTTTCTATTATTTACTAAAGCTACAAGTCCTCTTTTTGAGTGATTGTCATGTTTATGATGTTTAAAATGCTCAATCAAGTTATTAATTCTCTCAGTTAAAATAGCAATTTGAACTTCTGCAGAACCTGTATCTTTATCGTTTATTGAAAATTTACTAATTAAATCTTTTTTCAATTCTTTTGTTATCGACATCATAGCTCCTATGTTAAAACTTTATTTGGTTGAAACAAATCTCCACTTAATTTGCCAAAGGAAATAATATTTCCCCTATTTGATAAAAAAACTAATTTTTTTTTATCCGAATTTAATGGTTTTTTTATTAATTTATTTTTATTAATAAAAATCGATTTACCTAAAGAAAGATTATTTAAATCTTTCTTTTCTTCAACTTCATAAGCCAAGATGTCGTCCAGCATAGAAATTGAAGAGTGAATACAATTAAATTCGAATTCGCTTTGCCTTATTTTTAGAAGATCGTCCAGCAAAATTGATGTTTTTTCAGTAAAATTACCAACTTTTGTCCTTGTTAGCTCAACTACATGGCCATATGTCTCTAATTTATGAGCTATATCTCTTGCAAGACTTCTTACATAAAAGC
>CAYQFB010000068.1:0-4725 GCA_964416705.1 uncultured Alphaproteobacteria bacterium | reverse complement strand
CTATTTTTTTTAATATAGCAAACATTAAATCTTGTTTTCTTAAAGATGAAGGGTTTTCTATTTCAAGTTTATCAGCTTGTTTTAATAGCTCTTCTGGTTCTTTATTTTTTAATTCTTGTAAATTCATTTTAATTGGGGTGGTTTTGAAAAGAATATTTTTATTACAAAATATGTTAAGCAATGTCAAAATATTTATATATATATATTATTAGTATTTGTAGTTGCGCTGTTAAACACCTTAATTCCTTTATTTTTCTGAATTGGTAACAAAACTATACAGATGAACAAGTTTATACCCACTTTAAGAACAACCGTGATAAGTATTTATTATAGCTAAAAAACACATTCTAAATACAAAAAATATAATAATAAGATGTTAATAAAATTTTATAAAAAAAAACCCACAATTCAAGCATATGTTTTTTTAAGTTTTGATTGTTGTTAATTAAATTAAATAAATTTTAATTTTTTTAATTAAAAATTTAAAAACCAAAAATTATGTTTATAACAGTTAAGGTTGTTAACATGGCTCTGAGGAAAACATTTATATTAGCTAGTAATAGTGCTTCGAGATACAGACTATTAAAAAATGCTGGACTATCTTTTATTAAAGCCTCACCACTTTGTAACGAAGAAAAAATTAAAATAAACTTCTTAAAAAACAAACTTAATAAAAAAAATCTCTCTAAACATTTAGCAAAAGAAAAAGCCCTAAGTGTTAGTAGAAAAAAACCCAACAAATTGGTAGTTGGCTCAGACACTGTTATAATTTTTAAAAAAAAAATAATAAACAAAGCAAAAAACCTTAAAGAGGCTAAAAAAAAACTAAAACAATTGTCAGGAAAAAAACACCAAATTATATCATGTGTATCAGTGTGTTATAAAAAAAAACAGATCTGGTTTAACAAACAACAATCAACAGTTACATTAAATAAATTGAGCGACAAACAAATTGACGAATATTTAAAAAAAACCGGAAAACAAATACTATCCTCCGTTGGTTGTTATCAGGCCGAAAAACTCGGTCCCCATATCCTTAAATCTATAAAAGGAGACTTTTTTAACGTTTTAGGATTTCCGCTATTTCCGTTTTTATCTTTTTTATCTAAGAGTAACAAATGAAAGAGTTTTTTGTAATTGGGAATCAGGCATCTAAAAGCCTTTCTCCCTTAATTTTTAATCACTGGTTTAAAAAATATAAAATGGATGCAAAATATAAATTTGTTGAAGTTAAAGAGCGGGACTTTGACAGTGTTTTAACTAAAAAAATACAAAGCAACAAAGTTTCTGGTTTTAATGTTACAATTCCATATAAAAAAAAAATAATCAAACACCTTGATATTAAAAATATTCATGCCAAAAACATAGGGGCTGTTAACTGTGTTTCAGTTGGGAACAAGCTAAAAGGAATCAATACAGATTGGGTGGGTTATTTGAACTCTATTAAGCAAGAAAAAATAAGTAAAAACAATAAAATTTTAATCTTAGGTTATGGAGGAGCTTCTAAGGCAATTTATTATGGATTTTTATTAAAGGGTTTCAAAAACATTACAGTTTTTAATCGTTCTAAAAAATTAATTAAATTTAAAGGCATTAATAAATATACTAAGGATTACTCCTTGATTGATGAACACTTAAGTTGTGTAGACTTAATAATAAACACAACACCAACCAATCCTCTTAATAAAAAACAAATTAACCTCATAAGTAGTAAGGCTTTAATCAGCGACATTGTTTACAAACCGAAAGAAACACCTTTCTTAAAAAACTTTAAAGAAAACAAAAAAATATACGGGATTACCATGCTTGTTGAACAGGCCATACCATGTTTTTATCAATGGTTTGGCTTTAACCCAAAAGTAGACAAGGTTTTATTAAAAAAACTTAATATCAAAACAAAATAATGAAAGTTATTGGTATCACTGGTGGAATTGGGTCTGGCAAAACGACACTTTCTAAACATTTAAAAAAAATTGGATATCTCGTTCACGAGTCTGATAAATTCGTTTCTAGTATTTATAAAAAGCCTAGCAAATCTTTTTTAAACTTTCTTAAAAAAAATGTTTCTAAAGAAGTTGTACAAAACTATAAAATAAACAAAAAAAAAGTTGCCAATATTGTTTTTAATAGAGATGAAATTAGAAAAAAACTTGAAAACTATATTCATAAAGAGGTTAAAACCTCTAGAGATAATTTTATAAAAAAAAACCGCAAGAACAATAAGGGTGCTATTTTTGTAGACATACCACTTTTGCTTGAAAATAACCTTGAAAAAAAATTTGATATAGTTGTTTGTGTTATTTCGAAAAAAAAAATCAGAACAGAAAGAGTTTTAAAAAGTAGAAAATTTACAAAACAAATATTGAATAGAATCTTTAAATCCCAAACATCTGATAAAGATAGAAGAGCAAGGTCGCAAATAATTATTAATAACAACAAAACAAAAAAAGACTTTATTTTTTCTGCAGAAAGGGCTTTAATGGAGTTTTTAAAATGAGAGAAGTTGTAATTGATACAGAAACAACCGGCCTTAGTTACAAAAACGGCGACAGAGTTATTGAGGTTGGTTGTGTTGAGCTAATTAACCACGTTGCAACCAACAAGTTTTTACAATTTTACTGCAAAGTTGACAAAGAAATATCAGAAAGCGCTGAAAAAATTACCGGAATAACCAATGGGTTTTTAAAGGATAAAAAAAACTTTAGCGAGCATTGTGAAAGTTTTTTAAACTTTATAGATAACGACACCCTAATTATTCATAACGCTGACTTTGATGTAGGATTTATAAACAACGAACTATCGTTTGTTGGGAAGCCCGCTATTTCCAATCCTGTTGTTGACACGGTTGCGCTAGCAAGAAAGACTCTCAACACGCGTGTAGCAAATCTTGATTATTTGTGCAGAAGATTCAAAGTAGACCTATCAGAAAGAGATCTTCATGGAGCTTTATTAGACTCAAGATTACTGGCTGAGGTTTATTTAGAGCTTAAAGGGGGAAAGCAATTTTCAATGAATCTCTCTAAAGATAACAAAACAAAAACAAACCAAGTCTCCAAAAAAGAAACAAAAAACAAAAAAATAATAAGATTTGAAGCGTTGGAAGAAGATGTGGCCCTCCACAAAAAAACAGTTAGTGAAATAAAAGAGGCTGTTTGGAAAAAATATAACTATTAAAATAAAAAAAAGTAATTATATATTCAGGTATGGTTTATGGAGATTTGCAGTTTTTTGATATAATTATATTTGCAGTAATTGCTATTTTTATTATTTATCGTCTCAGAAGTGTTCTTGGTAAGAGAACCGGTTTTCAAAAAAAAATAAATCAACAAGAATTTGTAAAAAAAGAAACAAAGCCCCAACAAGAAAAAATACCCCAGCTCACAGAAAAAGAAAAAAAACTAGAAATAGTATACCAGAAGGTCAGCTCTTTTGACCACAAAATTTTTTTAGAAGGTGCAAAAAAAGCATTTGAAATTATAATTACCGCTTTTAATAAAGGTGACAAAAAAACTTTAAATGGCTTAGTTTCAAAAGATGTTTATGCTGCTTTTGAAACCGTTATTGACTCAGGTTCCAACAATCCAAACTCCCAATTTTATTCTTTAATTGTAGATGGAATTGAAGACGCAAAGGTTGAAAATGGAAAAATTACAATTGCAGTAAATTTTATAAGTGAACAAATACTTAGTGACAACGAGGAAAATGTTGTAAAAAATAAAGATACATGGGTTTTTGAAAGACTAGAAAGCTCAACAGGGCCTTCGTGGACATTAGTATCAACTTAATAATTTGCGCTATCTAAAACTTATAAAAAGAATAAAAAAAAACGAAGGATTTTCTTTTAAACCATACAAAGATCAATTAGGCTTTCTCACAATTGGATATGGGCATTTAATATTATCGAACGAAAAACACTTAACAGAAAAAAAACCATCTAAGGCAAAACTAGAAAAAATATTTATACAAGATTTTAAAAACACCGTTAAGGACTATAAAAAACATTTAAAAAAAAAGACATCTAATAAAAAAGAAGAAGAGCTTTTAATTGAAATGGTTTTTCAAATAGGGGTGAAGGGCGTTCTAAGGTTTAAAAATTTACTAGGTAATATGAGAAAAAAAAACAAATACCTTGTTTGTTTTGAAATGATGAACAGTCTTTGGTATAATCAAACACCAAAAAGGGTGAAAGAACTAATTAAAACATTTCTAAAAAATGAACGATGATGAAATTGATTTGTTTTTAAAACAAATGAGGGGTGTTACGCCCATAAAAAAAAACAATAGACTGCCCAACAAAAAAGCAATCGAAAAAAATAAAATTATAAAAAAAAAAACTAAACCAGCATATGCTAACAGTATTGAGATTGAAAAAAAAAGAAATGTAAAAAATTCCCATTTTGTTCTTGAAAGTATTAGCATTGGGAAAAACATAAAAAAAAATCTTTTAAAAATAGATAAAAAAATAGATTTTCATGGAAAAAGCCTTGTGGGGGCAGAAGAGGTTTTCACATCTACAATTATAGATTGTTTTAACAAAAACAAAAGATGCTTGTTGTTTATAACTGGAAAAGGACTTTTTAATACAAAAGACCATAATTACAATAGTAAACCAAAACTCTATCATGGCGTTATACGTGAAGCGTTTTTTAACTGGGTAAAATCTAAGCAGCTTTCAAAACATATTCTTTCTTTTGAAAAGGCCTCAATCGAACACGGTGGTGACGG
>CAYQFB010000067.1:0-4787 GCA_964416705.1 uncultured Alphaproteobacteria bacterium | reverse complement strand
TATTGCTAAATATTATTTAGATGGAGGAGTTAAAAATTGTGTACTAACTATGGGTAGTGAAGGATCACTCTTTATGAATAAAGATAACAAAATAATTACTCCTGCATTTGATGTAAATGTTGTTGATACAACAGGTTGCGGTGATGCTTTTGATGCAGGGATGATAGTTGCTTTAATTAAAGAAATGGATATTGAAACATCGCTTAAATTTGCAACAATTACATCAGGGTTAGTTGCAACAGGATTAGGATCTGATGCAGGTATTAAAAATTATGATGACTGTATAGAGAAGATGAATAGTTTTAAAATTAAAAGCTAATGTTTTAATATATACTTATAAAGATTATTTATTAATATCTATAAAAGAATATTATAACTAAAAATTATGAAAAATAACTGGAAAAATACTGAAGCAAAAAATTACATCAAAAAATATAAAGAAAAAAATATTAGCAAAGATTTAGCACTAAGAATTTATACTACAAAATTATTAGGTAAAAATAATAAATTAGTATTACATGGTGGTGGAAACACATCTTTAAAAACAATTACTAAAAATATTTTTAATGAAAAAATTGATGTAATGCATGTAAAGGGAAGTGGATGGGATATGGGATCTATAGATTATCCTGGATTACCAGCTGTTGAATTAAGTCCATTACTTAAAACAATAAATTTATCTAGTTTAAATGATTTTGATATGGTCAATCTTCAAAGAAAATGTTTACTAGATTCCAAATCACCTAATCCTTCTGTTGAAACATTACTTCATGCATTTCTTCCATTTAAATATATTGATCACACACATGCAAATGCAATTTTAAGTTTAATTGATCAGCCAAATGACGTTGCAATTTGTAAAAAAATATTTGGAAATAAACTGGGCATTGTTCCTTATGTTATACCTGGTTTTAATTTAGCTAAATTAGCTTTTCAAGTTTTTAATAAAAATGAAAATGTTGAGGGTCTTATATTATTAAATCATGGAATATTCACTTTTGGCGATACAGCTAAAGAAAGTTATGATCGAATGATAAAATATGTCACAATTGCTGAAAAAGAACTAAACAAATATAAAAACAAAATAATTAATAGAAAAAAAAATATAGAAAAAAATAAAAAAATTAACCAGAAATCAATTTTACCATTGATTAGAAAAAATTTATCAAGCAAGAATAATGTTGGAACGTATACGAAATGGGTGTTTGATATTCGTGTCAATCAAAAGATATTAAATTATTTAGATCATTCAGATTTAAAAATATTTACAACTAAAGGAACCGTTACTCCAGATCATGTAATAAGAACTAAATCAAAACCTCTAATTCTTAACATAGAAGATTACAATGAAACTGAACTAGATATATTTCTTAATAAAGAAATAGAAAAATATAAAAGAAATTATACAAAATATTATCAAAAAAATAAAAAAAATGTAAAAAATACAATTGAACTGGATGGTAATCCTAGAATAATTTTTATTCCTAAATTTGGAATTGTAGCAATAGGACGTACAAAAAAAGAAGCTAAGATTGCTGGAGATTTAGCAGAGGCAACTGTAGATATTATTTCAAAAGCAGAATCTTTAGGAAAATTTACATCTATATCCGAAAAGGAAATTTTTAAAGTTGAATATTGGCCACTTGAGCAAGCTAAATTAAAAAATCAGAAAAGAGCTGAACTAACGGGTAATGTGACAGTAATTAGTGGTGGTTGTGGTGTTATTGGTTTATCAATAGCTAGAGAATTTATAAAAAATGGATCTGAAGTTGTTCTCTTAGAAAACAACTATACTAATATAAAAAATACACCCGAAGATATTGCAAAACTTGCTACTATCATAAAATGTGATGTAACAAATAACAAAGAAGTGAGAGGAGCTATTTCAAAAGTTGTTAATACATACGGAGGTGTAGACATTATGGTTTCAAATGCTGGAGCAGCTTGGCAAGGAGAAATTGGTAAGGTAAATTCAAAAATATTAAAGGAAAGTTTTGATCTTAATTTCTATGCTCATCAATACTTATCACAATCTTGCATTGAAATAATGTTAAAACAAAATACAGGCGGTGTATTATTATTTAACATAACAAAACAGGCAATAAATCCTGGTAATAATTTTGGACCATATGGCATTCCAAAAGCTTCAACTTTATTTTTAATGAGGCAATATACTTTAGAATATGGAAAATTTGGAATTAGATCTAATGGCGTTAATCCAGATAGAATTAGATCAGGTATGGTTACTGATCAAATGATTGCTTCAAGATCAAAAGCAAGAAATGTTACTGAAAAAGAATATATGTCTGGAAATTTATTAAATGAGGAAGTTTTAGCTGAAGATGTAGGGAAAGCATTTTTATCTCTAGCATTAGCAAAAAAAACAACTGGAGATATTATGACAGTTGACGGAGGTAATATTCAAGCGGTTTTAAGGTAATTTATTTATGCCTTTTATATCAAAATTATATTTTAGCCCTGTTAAATCATTGTCTTTTCAAAGTGTCTCAAAATGTGAGATTGTCAAAAATATAGGTATAAAACATGATAGAGAGTTAGCCTTTTCTAGAAACGCAAATTTTGAATTTTCTAAACTATTAGAAAAAGACTCTTATGTAAGGAATCATAAAGATTTCTTATCTTTAAAAAACACAGTTGCTTTAAATAAATATTCTTTCTATTTAGAAGGAAAAAAATTAACTTTATATAATCAAGATTCAAAAATTATAGAAATCAATCTAGATAATAAACATGAACATGATCTTTTATGTAAAAAATTAGTTGAAATTGAAGAAACAATTAAGGAACCAACTTATCTATTACAAAATAAAGAATTTCCTTTTTTTGATACTACACATTCAAAAAAAACACATAATACTATTTCTCTTATAAATATTAATAGTATTAAAGATTTATCGAACAAGTTAAGTATAAAAATTGAATTTCAAAGATTTAGAGGCAATATATATGTAGATAATATAAATCCTTGGGAAGAAAGAGATTGGATTGGAAAAACTATCAGTATCAAAGATGTTAAATTTAAAGTTGATATGCATATACCAAGATGCAGTGCAACAAATCTAAAACCTAAAACTGATATTAACACAATTAATCTTCCTTTAGAAATTAAAAAAATTTACACTCATTCAGATATGGGAGTATATTTAAAACCTCTCGAAAATGGAATAATAGAAAAAAATGATAAAATTTATATTTAATTTAAAAATTATATTTATTAAATTAATTTTTTTTTTAATTTTGATTTTCTTTGTAAAAATTACTTACTCAAATGAGTTAAAACCTCTTGAAGAAATTTTAAATAAAAATAATAATTCTAATATAAATACTTTAATTACTATGAACAGATGTGCCGCAATTTATGGCGCTCTATATTTCATTAATCCATCAGATATGAATAGCAAAGAATATGAAAATAGATATAAAATATTTTTACAATCTGCTGTTCTTGAAGATATTAAAATAAATAATAAAAATGAAGAAGAGTCATATAAACATCAAATTGAAGTATTTAAATCTTCTATTAAATTTTTCATACAAATGTATTTGCAAAATTATAAAAAAAATAATTCTTATTTAAAAAATCATTGGCTTGAAGATGATTTTTTTATTTGTGAAAAATTTTAATTAATACTAATGAATAATTTTTTAGAAAAAAAAACTGTTAAAAAAGTAAAGTTTTTTTTAAAAAATTTTGATAATAATATAAAATTAATTACACTAGATGAAACTGCTAGAACAGCTATTGATGCTGCCAAATCACTTAATACAGAAGTTGGTTCTATTGTAAAAAGTTTACTTTTTAAAGACTCAGAAAATAATTTTCATCTTTGTTTAGTATCGGGAGATAAATTCGTTTCTTTAGAGAAAATATCAATTATTTTTAATTCTCCTACTATAAAAGCAAATGCTGATGAATGTAAGCAATTTACAGGTTTCAGTATTGGAGGCATATCTCCAGTTGCTCATGATAATTCTCCAAAATCAATATTAATCGATACAAATTTATCTAAATATGATAAAATATATGCTGCTGCAGGACACCCTCATGTAGTTTTCGGAATATCATTTAGTGTTTTATGTGATATTACAAATGGTATTGAGCATATCATTACTAATTAACTAAGTTATACACTTAAAGTTAATAGTAGCGGATTATTCATATTTAATCTATTGGCCTCATTCATAAAAAACAAATATGACTGAAAACATTAGAAATATTGCAATCATAGCACACGTTGATCACGGTAAAACCACCCTGATAGATAATATCATGAAACAAAGTGGTAGTTTTAGAGAAAACCAATCTATTGATGAAAGATTAATGGACTCTGGTGATTTAGAAAAAGAGCGAGGCATTACCATTTTAGCTAAACCAACTTCAATAACATGGAAAAAAACAAAAATTAATATCATTGATACGCCTGGACATGCAGATTTCGGAGGTGAAGTAGAGAGAGTTTTAGGAATGGCTGATGGTGTTATATTACTTACTGATGCAGCAGAAGGACCTATGCCTCAAACCAAATTTGTCTTAGGAAAAGCTCTTAAACAAGGTTTAAGACCAATTGTAGTAATTAACAAAATAGATAGAAGTGATGGAAGACCTGAGGAAGTTGTTAACGAAGTATTTGATCTTTTTGTGGCACTAGAAGCCACTGATCAACAATTAGATTTTCCAATACTTTATGCTTCGGGAAGAAATGGTTGGTGCACAAAAGAATTACATGATCCAAGAGAAAATTTACATCCACTACTTGATTTAGTTC
>CAYQFB010000066.1:0-4816 GCA_964416705.1 uncultured Alphaproteobacteria bacterium | reverse complement strand
TCTTTATTTTGGTCGGGTAATTTTTTTACTGGTAAAATTGCTTCACAGTATGATTTGAATCCTTTTAAATTAAGCTTTTTAAGATGGTCTTTAGCTTTTTTATTATTACTGCCGTTCACTTACGGAAAAATAGTTGAGGATTTTGATAAATATAAAAAGAATTTTCCATATATTTTAATTATATCTATCCTTGGCGTAACTATATTTAATTCATTTACTTACTTATCTCTTCAAACTTCAATGGTTATTAACTCTTCAATTATGGCATCTATTACACCATTATTAATAATTTTTTTTTCATGGCTAATATTCAAAACTCAAACATATTTCATGCAGTTTTTTGGTATAACATTATCAATTATTGGAGTATTGTTGATTATTTCAAAAGCAAATCTTACTAATCTAATTGATTTAAATTTTACAACTGGTGATTTGTGGATGCTAGCAGCAGTTTTTTCATGGGGACTTTATTCTGTTTTATTAAAAAAAATTGATAGCTCCTTATCACAGCTTGCAACCTTAGAAGTAATGATATTTCTTGGTTTGATTTTTATATTTCCTTTCTATGTATTGGAGTCTGTAAATAATTCTTTTTTACCTAAAGATACAAACGAAATATTAATGATTAGTTATGTTGCAATATTTGCAAGTATTACATCTTTTTTTGCTTGGAATAAAGGTGTGTCTATTGTGGGAGCTAATAAAGCCAGCCTCTTTTTGCACCTAATACCAGTTTTTAGCTCTATCTGGGCTATACTTTTTTTAGGTGAAAATTTTTCTTTCTTTCATTTTTTGGGCACAATCTTTATTGTTTTAGGAATTATTCTATCTAATATTAATAGAAAACATTATGAATAAAATCATTAAGTCCGATCTAGAATGGAAAGAAATACTTTCTGAAGAAGAGTATTATGTTACAAGACAGAAGGGGACAGAACCAGCCTTTTCTGGGAAGGCTTTTGATATTTCTAAAGACGGAGTGTTTAAATGCAAGTGTTGTGGATCGCAATTATTTGAGAGAACATCTAAGTATGAATCGGGTTGTGGTTGGCCTAGTTTTTTTAAAGGGATTTCCCATGATGCGATTAAAACTGAACAAGATACTTCTCATGGAATGATCAGAACAGAAATAATGTGTGCTACTTGTGATGCCCATTTAGGTCATGTATTTGATGATGGTCCTGAGCCAACAGGTCAGCGTTATTGCGTAAATTCTCTATCCATTCAATACAAAGAATTTGAATAAAACCTAATTTGGGTTTTGTTTTAAAAAATCTAAATACCTAACGACTTCATCAAAATTTTTATCTGGTATATCTTTATAAGTCATTTTAAAATGGGTTTTAACCTCTAGTGCTACATGGGCATAAGGATTACGTCCTTTAGGATGATTTGGATGATCGGGAAGTTTTCCGACTAGCTCATCTCCAGTAGCTTGTATTAATTTCCATAGTTTACTTGAGTTTTCTTTATTCAAATTTATCGAGCTAAGGCTCCCATAGGATCCCATGGCGCTAGTGTTATAGGTTCCATATCAAGATATTTAAATATTTTTTTACTAAGATATTTTTTATCTACAACAACTTCATAGGTATATTCACTAAACCATTCATCGGTCATCATCATATACCCTTTATTTCCATTCTTAGTGCCCCAACTATTTTCAATCTTCCATTTTGTAGAATTACGTTTTTTAACATCCACTCCAGTTAATAACATGGCGTGTGTCATTTCGCTATCACCATACTCTAGTCTTGTTTGTTTATTCATATTGAACGACGTTTGAAAAACATTTTCATAATCAAAAATACCCATATCAAGAACACCCATGTCTCGGCTAAATCTTTTTCCAACATCGCAACCAAACCAGACTGCTTCATTATTTTTAATTGATTGTATTGCTGATTTTTTTAGTTCAGTTATGTCAACGTTAAGATATTTTATTTCTTGACCTTCAATAACATTACCTAAATATTCAACTGTGTATGTTTTGTTAAATTTCTTGTTGCTCATTGGCGCATGTATTAAGCAAACTTTATCTTTGATATTGATATCAGCGTATTTTTTATAAAATTCTTTGGGGCTCAAATCAGCAATCGATATATATTTATTATCTTTATCTCTTGAGGACCAATTAACTATCTCTGGTGGTTGACCCAAAAACATAGCCAATAAATTATAAATTATTTCCATCATTTCTTTTTTTAGCTTTGTAGATTGCTTTGCAGACTTTTTTCTTAAGATGTAAGCAAACTCTCTTAGTTTATGTGTTAAAATGTAATTCATTGCCATTGATTTACTACTATGGTTAGTTTCTGGCATTATATCTTTTGGAACTGCACCATACTTTTCTATGAGGTTTACAAACATGTCCCATTGCCCCCCATCTTGAACAGGATCTTTCACAAGATGCATTATCAATCTGCTATCGTAATTATGATCTCTGGTATTAATTATATTTTCTAAAAAGTAATTTGCTTTTTCTAATTTATCCCAAAACATAAAATAGTTTTGAGAAAATTCAAAATTAGCTAATCTTAATTTTTTAACTACTTCGAGCCGCATCAAATTTAATCCAGCAAAACCCCAGCATCTACCTGATGACATTTGATTAGTTGCTGGTAATTCTTTTTCAATTAAATGAGAAAAATGATGATTAATCTTGCTAAAATTCTCCCAGTTTAATGCAACTGTATTTAAGTCATTTTTTATTAGAGCATTTCGTGATGCAGTATTTTTATTATTTCTTAGAAATTTATTTTTGTATTTTTTAACGTCGTTTAGAGATATTTTTTTAGGCATAATCTATATTTAAGACTATTTTATTTTAAATCAATTTGATTCTATTTTTTCTTTTTTTTTAAACCAATTTTTAGCTTTCTATCATCTATTAATTTTATAACATCTACTAATTCTAGGCTCTCAATAGTTTGATCACCAAGAAAGGAGGCATTAATTTTTCCACATTTTACATAAGGTCCATATTTACCATCATGGGCTGTGATATTCTTTTTTTCTGTTGGATGTTCACCAAAACTTTTAAGTGTTGCATTACCTCTTTGTGTGGGTTTGGCAATTAATTCAAGTGCTCTTTCTAACTCTATGTCCAAAATATTATCTGTTTTCTCTAAGGCTTTATATTTTTTATCATGGAGAATGTAAGGACCATACATACCAATACCGGCACTTACTGTTTTATTATTCTCTGGATGAAATCCTAGTTTCCTTGGCAACCCTAATAATTGTATGGCTGTATTTAAACCTATCTCATCTGGCTCAAAATTTTTTGGGATTGATACTCTCTTCGGTTTTTTTTCAGTTGTACCTTCTCCAACCTGCATATAAAATCCATATGGACCTTTTCTAAGAGTAATCATTTCATTATTTTCTGGATAAATACCAATTTCTTTAGGGCCACTTAAAGATGTACCATCTTTGTCATTTAATTGGTTAAATTGAACAGTATATTTACAAACAGGGTAATTAGAGCAACCAACAAACCCTCCAAACTTTCCAACTTTAATGCCGAGCCTACCATTCTCACAAGTTGGGCATTTTCTACTCTCATCTTTTCCTTCTGGAGGAAAGAAATGAGCACCTAAAGCATCATCGAGTACATCAATTACTTCTCTATTTGATTTTCCAACGGTATCATCACATAATTGCTTAAAAGTCTCCCAGAATTTTCTTAAAACTTCTTTCCAATCTAATTTTCCATCAGAAATCTCATCCAATTGATTTTCTAGATCTGCGGTGAAGTCATATTCTACATATTGGTTAAAATATTTTTCTAGAAAAATAGATACGATACGACCTCTATCATGAGGATTAAAACGTTTCTTATCTAAAATGACGTAGTCTCTATCTTGTAAGACTTTAATAATTGATGCGTAAGTAGAAGGTCTGCCTATACCTAATTCTTCTAATTTTTTTACTAAACTTGCTTCCGTGTAACGAGGAGGAGGCATTGTAAAATGTTGATTTTTATTTACTTCTTTAAGATCCAATTCTTCCTCTTCATTCATTGCTGGCAGTATTGTTTCTTTTTCTTCATCTTTATCATCATCTTTTGCTTCTTGATAAACTTTATACATACCAGGAAATTTAATTGTTGAGCCATTAGCTCGCAAACTGATTTGTTGATCTTCAGTCATTATGTCAACTGCTACTTGATCTAAAATAGCACTAGACATTTGGGAAGAAACTGCTCTTTGCCAAATTATTTCATACAATTTAAACTCTTCACCTGTGATGTATTTCTTAATATCTTTTGGAGTTAAGTTAATATCAGTTGGTCTTATACATTCATGTGCTTCCTGAGTATTTTTTGCTTTAGATTTATAAATTCTAGGACTATCTGGAAGGTATTCAGCCCCATAGTTTTTACTTACAAAACTCCTCACTTGATTAATAGCTTCATTAGACATCACTACGCTGTCTGTTCTCATATAAGTGATTAAACCTGTTGTTTCGCCATTAATTTCAGTACCTTCATAAAGTTTTTGTGAAGTACGCATGGTTTGACTAGCGCTTAGTCCTAATTTACGACTTGACTCAATTTGCATCGTAGAAGTCGTAAAAGCTGGGTAAGGATTTCTTTTTGCTTCTTTTTTTGAAATATTACCAACTTTAAATTTTGAATTTTTAATTGTTTCATAAATATCAGTAGCTTGTTTTTCATTTTTAATATCAATCTTATCAACTTTATATCCATCAAATAAAGTTAATCGAGCATTTATATATTTATTATCTTTATTTAAAAAATTACATTGGATAGACCAATACTCTTGAGGGTTAAATTTCTCTATTTCTAATT
>CAYQFB010000065.1:0-4819 GCA_964416705.1 uncultured Alphaproteobacteria bacterium | reverse complement strand
ATCTTTTCAAAATAGTCGTAACCTGAACTACTATTCAACTCAACACTCATGATGGAATTTTATGAGCTTAGAACGTTAAAAAACCCTAATCGGCTCTGAATAACGCAACGGAGGCACTAAGCCCGCATCTGCGATCTCCTTAATAGATCGGTATTCATCAAGATTAATTATCACTGCTGTTGAATCATCACTCCCGCATAAAAAAGTAACCACACAATCTCCGCAGTGTTCTGATTCTTGTTTCGTACACTTTTCACAATCAATTAATAACTTTTTTTCTGTTGTTTTAAAATTCATACTTATAGATTGACAAAGACCTGTGACAGTAAAATCAATTTTTGAACATCTAACTAGCTTCTCTTGTGGCGAGGTACCTTTTAATAGTGAAAACTAGGCTTACTTTAAGCTTCTTAACGTTATTTTTCTTGATTTCTACTGCTTCTTGTGGATCATCTAAAGAGTCACTAGAGAACATCACTCAAATCGCTGAAACCTGTCCAGGAAGCGCAGTACCAACACAAGTGTCGGTTAACTGTTACAAGCACAAAGCAGGAGATTCGAGTACAGCTTTTGCCGTTCTCAAATCTCCAAACGCCAGACATGCACCAATTCTTTTTCTTCACGGTGGGCCAGGTGGAAGATCAATTATGGATCGACATATATGGCTTGCTCCGCGTTCTAAAATACTAAATTCACATGATTTGATTTTAATTGACCAAAAAGGCTCGGGTGAGTCTGAACCTTCTCTGGACTGCTGGGAAGTTGATCAGGGTTTAACCGAACATTCCATTTCCGCATGCAAAACACGGCTCTCTTTAGAAGGTATTAATTTTTCCTCTTATCAAGTAAAAGAAATTGCTGAAGACATAGTTCAACTCAGAATTTCTTTGGGGATCAAGCAATGGAATCTGTACGGTGTTTCTTTCGGTTCCCGGATCGCACTCGAGTTAATTTCAATAGACGAGGAGGCAGTGAATAGCGTTGTTCTTGATTCACCTCTTCCTGGCCATGTGGCAGCCTACGATTCGTTACCTTCCGAGTCGGAGCGTGCATTGAATCTCGCTCTTAACAACTGTCAAAAAATTAGTGACTGTGATCGCTCACTTTTAAGTCAAGGAACCTCTGATTGTTCAAATACACAAAACCTTTTGTCTGAATGCCTCAGTGACTTGCTAATCAAACTTAAAAGAAATCCGATTATGTTTTCGGATGGTAAAAACACCATTTCTGTTGACGATTCAGCATTTGCATTTGAATTAGTTAGCACACTTGCTCACCCAGATGGAAAAAATACTGTTCCTGAGGCTGTAATACTAGCGCTAAGTGGGAGAATGGCGGAAGCCATGGACTCCCTTTTGAGAGTTAATGTTACTGGATATTCGAAAGGGGATGAGCTAAGCGAAGGCGCTCAATTTTCATCGGAGTGTCTAGATGAACTTCCAAAAAACAACCCCCTAATTGAGCAATACTCGACACCTCTAGCTTCAGCTCTGAGTAAAAGAGAGAAAGTTCTTCAAGAAATCTGTGCAATTTGGACCCCCGATGAAAACCTCACGAAAGAATACTTTCCTCGATCCTTCGAAACCGAAACTCTAATACTTTCAGGATTACTTGATCCAGTTACACCAGCCTCCTGGTCTTTAAAGACAGAAGAAATCTTGCCAAATTCTATTTTGATACAAAGAGAAAATTGGACACATGCTCCCTCATTGAATGATATATGTGCAAAAGAGCTTGTCTACAAGTTTTTCAATGGTGACCGTTGGAGTGAAAAAAAACTACCTTGCTAAACATAATGACCTTAAGGGACGTAGACCCCTAACCATGCAAACACGCATAATGAAACCATGCAGCAAGCTGAGACAAAGGGGACAGCTAGTCGAAGTCTTGGTTGACTGGCAAGTAATAACACGCTCAGTATTATTGGAAATCCGTTTAATGCGTATCTTTCAAGACTGTTTATATTCTCAGCTCCAAGTGCTACCAGTATGCAACTACTCGAAAAAAGTCCGTACCTTAGGGGCCAATCTTTAAAAAGTTTTATCAACAACACCAACAACAGCAAGGCAGAAATGATATGCAAGGTTTCTGTTGCTGAGGTGCCAGTTAGTACTCGACCGACTCCCTTAATTACTCTAGAAAATGGATCTACAAAACTACCCCTTAAAGACTCTTGCGCTTTTATAGGGGCAAAAGGTTGATCAAAGTGGAATGAAGCCCAAAGTATGTATATCCCACTGCCAATAAATCCACTAATTAAAGCAACTATCGGCTGGAACAAGATCTTTCTCTGGTTTATTTTCCAATTTTCCAAAACCGCACAGAATATTGGAATAGTAAGTAGTAAACCAGTAGGTCTTACTAAAGCTGCCGCAAATGAACAAAAAATAACCATCTTCCATTGTTCTTTTCGAAGAGCTACGAAACAAAAAATACTAAGAGCTAAGAAAAGACTTTCTGCATAAGCCCATGTAAGGACAAAAGAAGATGGAAAAACAGATAGTAGCCACACAGATCGTTTTGCCAATTCCTCGCTATTGCTTTCAATAAGAACCAATTTTTTGATTGCTAACAAAGTTATCAAGGAGGCAACATTTGCAATAAGAACCAAAGAAACTGCAGCAGAACCTGGAATGAAAGAATCAAAAAAACGGCCAGCAAATACGTAGCCAGGGAAAAACCGGATTCCCTCTATAAGTACATCGTCGTAACCGTTTGTGACAATAGATGCGTACCAATCCCCATCCCATGCCATCAAGCCTCGGTCAAACCTTTCCCCATTTGGTGAGTCGAAAGTCCCTGAAAATAGTTTGCTTAATAACCAAGCCAAAAGAACAAGGCATTTAGAGACAGCAAATGCTGGCAACACCGAAAGTATCTCATGACGAAAATTGCCACCGCGTATCTGTTTAACTGATTTAATTCGTTCAGGTTTCATCACTTGTTACTGTCATATCGAACAAGATTCGCCGGATTGTAATACTCGTCACCATCAGCATTTACAAGAGCTTCCCCCGGACCCAATCGCTTATTCAATTCTGATCTAAATGAACTGCATTGCTTATCAAAGGATTCGAACCCATCTATCCACACAAGCCAGATATTTTGGCCACCATCGTGTCTAGCTAAAAGTTCTTGCGCTAAGAGCGGCGGTGATGAATTTAAATTTCGTTCCTTGTAGTCATACCAGTCAATTCTCTCCCCTCCTTCTAAAGAAGGGTAAGCAAAAAATTCATACTTCTTGCCCAATATTCTGTTTCCTGCTGGAGCTAACTGGTCAGGGCAAAAAACAACCGTGTCTCCTTTCTTTCCTTCACTGATAACAACATCAGCTATCTCTCCAAGTTGAGTTCGGTCCCTTGAAAGTTCTCGAGCAACTGAAACGGAGCAAAGTAATAAAAAAACTGTGAGGAGTGAAAGAGTTGCCTTCGGTGGTAACCGAGATAGTCCAACAGCAGAAGCGAAGATTGCGAAGGGAAAGAAGAAAACCCCGTACCTGCCTTGAAACGCCGTGTCTGTTAAAAGGCTTACTGTCCCCCCAAGAAGCATTGTGCAAGTAGAAATAAGGCAAATCTGCTTTAACCAAGAAAGTTCATTTAAACCAACTTTCAATTCGGAACCTGTTTCATTAATTCGCGTGAAAATTCCAAGTGCTACCAGCAAAGAAAGTGCCACTGCCACCAGCAATGCCTCTGAACCTTTTCCCCCACCGAAAGCTTCGAGGGTCAAAGCCAGAACAACCGTTGGTCTTGGAGCTTTAGACCAAGGGGTTCCTGTATGTTCCAGCTGTTCGAAGAAAACCGGCAACCAAAAAATAAAAGGAATGCAGGCGCTCACACTCCAAGCTATTAACGATTTGTAATTTTTGTTTTCTTCACCAGAACTTCGTTTAACTTTAATCAAGAGTGAAATTATTACTACCGAAACAAAGAAAAGAGACCAGTAGTGGGTCAATAGCAAACAAGCGAGGGTTAATGCATAAAGAAATTTGTTTTTACTCTTTGAGTTTTGCGTAGCCCGGTAAAAATTTAGATAAGTGCAGAGCAATAAGAAAATTAGTAAAGAATACATACGAACTTCAGTTGCATATCTGATCGAAAAAGGGCTTGCTGCGATTAAGGAAGCAGCAATTAATGATTCCCTCTTACCCATATGCATACGAAAGGTAAACCAAGTCATCACAATTACTAAGCAACTAAGAAACCCGGAAAAAGCCCTTAAGGTAAAGTCTGAATCGCCAAATAAATCCGCCCAAATCCCTAAAAGAAAGTAATAAAGGGGAGGATGTCCATCGTGTCGAAGAGCATCCAAAAGAGAAGAGAAACCCTCTCCCGCTAGAGAAGCCGACTGAGCTTCGTCAAGCCAAAGAGGCGTCATAGGCAAGAAGTTAAAAATAGCGCCAAATAGAATCCCCGTCATGGCAACTACCCAAAACATGCTTTGTTGCAAATCAATTTTTTCAGTCACAACTAAATCGTACCCGTACATGAGTTAGACAAATATCTCCGGCAAAGAGAAGTAAATTTTCACTTATTTTCCTCACTACCCCTTTTAGGCTTCTATGATCCGTATTAGTGACTATTAATAGCAATGAAGACATTGAACCGATTATTATCGGGGCAGGACCAGCAGGACTTACCGCGGCTTATCATCTCGGAAAATATGGCATAAAAAGCACAATCCTAGAAGCCGACTCTGTCGTTGGAGGTATTAGTCGAACTGAAGTGCGAGATGGTTGGCGTTTCGACATAGGCGGTCACCGATTCTTCACAAAGGTACCCATGGTCTCTGATCTTTGGCATGAAATCCTCGACGAAGG
>CAYQFB010000064.1:0-4860 GCA_964416705.1 uncultured Alphaproteobacteria bacterium | reverse complement strand
CCCAAATATCAGGGCGACCACCACTAAAACCAAATGTTTTTCCACCCATTGATTCAATTGCAACATTCCCTACTAGGATAAGTAAGTCAGCCCAACTAATTTGATTTCCATATTTTTGTTTTATTGGCCATAAAAGTCTTCTTGCCTTATCTAAGTTCCCATTATCAGGCCAACTATTCAAAGGAGCAAATCTTTGTGCACCGGTTCCACCACCACCACGACCATCCGCAGTTCTATATGTTCCAGCTACATGCCAAGTCATTCTAATAAAGAATGGACCATAGTGACCATAATCTGCTGGCCACCAATCTTGTGAGTCAGTCATTAACTCATTAAGATCTTTTTTTAACCCATCATAATCTATATTTTTGAAGTGTTCACGATAATCAAAATCATTTCCCATTGGATTTGATTTCTCATCATGTTGATGAAGAATACTAATATCTAATTGATTTGGCCACCAATCTCTGTTTGTGGTCCCCTCTCCTTTATTTCTTGTATTCGCACCGTGCATTACTGGGCATTTACTTTCCGCATCCATTGTATGTTTCTCCTTTTATGAACTACTATAGATATATAAATAAAAGTAATTAAAGCAAAGAAAAATAGATCAAATTTTACTAAAATTCATGTTAAAATTTGTGGGCTTCCAATTCTTGTGGGCTAATTCAAAATCTTTATAATCAAAACCAGGGGCTACTGTGCACCCAATAAGACTATACTGCCCATTTGATTGCATAGCGAACCAATTATTGGCTTCAACAATAAAATGAAAATTATCATTCTCTCCTATAGTAACCGATGTAAAGTCAATACCATCTTTAGAGATATAAATTGTAAGTGGGTCACCTTTATAAAAATGTAATATTTCATTTTTTGTTAAGCGGTGCCAATGTGACCATTCATTTTTTTGAAGCATGTAATAAATTAAACTAACATTATTATTTTCATCACGAAATGACTCAGAGAAATGACCACCTTCAGGGTGGGCAACCATATTTAATTTTTTTATTAACTCTTGAGCGTTAGTCATGAAAACTGGAGATTAGATTAAGTGGCCAAGCTTCTTTATTTTTGTTGATATGTATTTTTCGTTATATTTATTTATCTTGGAAGATAGAGGAACTCGATCATTAATTACTATACCCATGGCTTCAAGGGCTTTTATTTTATTTGGATTGTTTGTCATTAAATCAACCTCTTTTATACCAAGAAAGTTTATCATGTCCGATACAATTTCATAGCCTCTTTCATCTTCCTTAAAGCCTAATTGATGATTAGCCTCAACAGTATCGAAACCTTTGTCTTGAAGATTATAAGCTCTAATTTTATTTGATAGACCAATCCCCCTTCCTTCTTGTTGAAGGTAGAAAATTACTCCGCGACCTCTTTCTGCAATTTGTGTAAGTGACTCAGTTAATTGAAATCGACAATCACAACGCATACTAAAAAATGACTCTCCAGTGATACACTGTGAGTGTATTCTGCTTAGGACAGGCTCATTAGTTAATAAATCTCCCATTCCTATCGCTAAGTGATCCTTAGAATTTTTTTCATCAGTAAAAGCATGTATAGTAAACTCCCCAACATCTGTAGGTAATTTACTGGTTTCAATAAACTTTAGTTTTGATGACATAAGTAGAATATTGCTTTAAGCCTTTATAGTTAATTGTAAATAAAATTATAACTTTGTCGGATTGGGAGCGTCACCATAGACTTCTTTTGGATCAAAAACCTTTTCTTTTTCTTCAAACCTCAATACAGTTGATGTGCTGTTTTCTCCAAATGGCACACTTCTATAAAAACAGGATCTATATCCTACATGACAGCTTGCCCCACCCTGAACATTTACACGTAACCATACACAATCTTGATCATCATCAATTCTTATCTCTTTTATTTTTTGCACAAGTCCGCTCGTCTTACCTTTGTACCATAAAGTTTTTCTGCTACGAGAATAATAAACTGCCTCACCCAATGAAATTGTTTTTTTAAACGCTTCTTCGTTCATGTAGCCTTGCATTAACACTTCTCCAGAATCAAAGTCAGTTGTTACAACGGGTATCAGTCCATCCTGATCAAATTTCGGAGCTAATTCTGTAGACTCTTCAACTTGTTCAATTGTTTTTCTTTTTTCAAATTTAATATCACTCATTGTTTAATTCCTCAGCAATCTCTTTTGCAAAATAAGTTAAAATACCATCAGCACCAGCTCTTTTAAACGATAAGAGAGACTCCTTAATTACTTTTGAATCTAGCCAATTATTATCTATCGCTCCTTTGATCATAGCGTACTCACCCGATACTTGATAGGCAAAAGTAGGAATATTGAACTCTGATTTTATTCTTTGAATAATATCAAGATAAGGCATCCCCGGTTTAACCATAACCATATCAGCTCCTTCCTTAATATCCAGAGCAACTTCTCTTAGAGCCTCATTACTATTTGCAATATCCATTTGGTAAGTAGATTTATTTCCACCCTTTAAATTTCCAGAAGAACTTATAGCATCTCTAAACGGACCATAAAATTTTGAAGCATACTTAGCAGCGTAAGAGAGTATCAAAGTATTTTGAAAATTATTTTCATCAAGAGCTTTTCTTATTCTACCAACTCTTCCATCCATCATATCTGATGGGGCAATAATATCACATCCTGCAGCAGCTTGAACCAACGCTTGTTTTTCTAAAACTTTTAATGTTGTATCATTATCAACAATATCATTAACAATTAGTCCATCATGTCCATGATCAGTAAAAGGATCTAGCGCAACATCACAAATAACACCAAGGTCAGGAAATTTTTTTTTGATAGACTTTATTGTTCGACAAATTAAATTATTCTCATCTATTGCTTGAGAGCCATTTTCATCTTTTAAGGCGCTATCAATTTGAGGAAATAATGCAATTGCGGGTATTTTTAATTTAACAGCAGTTTCTAATTCTTTTAAGATATTATCAATAGAGTATCTGAAGACACCTGGCATAGAGTCTATTTTATCTGCAATATTGTTTCCTTCACAAACAAATAAGGGCCAAATTAAATCATTAACAGATAGGTTGTTTTCACTAATCATGCTTCTAGAAAACTCTTTCATACGAAGTCTTCTTAGTCGTGTAGTTGGAAACTGTCCTATATTAAAGTCTGACATATTAATTAATAGGTGAAAGAGATTCTTTTTTTAAATCGCTAATTAATTCATCAAGATTTACAACCAATGTTTCTTGACTGCCTAAGCGTCGGACAGATACAGTTTTTTCTTCTGCTTCTTTTTTTCCAACAGCTAAAATGATTGGTATTTTAGCATTACTATGCTCACGAATTTTATAACCAATTTTCTCGTTCCTAATGTCAGCTTCAGCTCGCAGTCCATCTTTTTTTAATAGTTCCTTAACTTCAAAAGCATAATTATCAGTTTCTGATGTTATTGTTGCAACTACAATTTGAGATGGTGATAACCATAGCGGTAAATGACCAGCATAATGTTCTATTAAGATCCCTGTAAATCTCTCTAAGGAACCAAAGAGCGCTCTGTGTAACATTACTGGAACTTTCTTTTGGCCATCTTCAGCAATATATGTAGCACCTAATCTACCCGGTAAATTTAAATCTACCTGCAGTGTGCCGCACTGCCAATCACGGCCAATAGCATCTCGTAAAACAAACTCAAGTTTTGGACCGTAAAATGCCCCTTCTCCGGGATTAAGTGTATAATCAAGCCCTGTAGCTTCCATTGCTTGCTGCAAAGCTTCTTCAGCCTTATCCCAAACAGTATCATCGCCTACACGTTTTTCTGGCCTATCAGAAAATTTAATTCTTACATCATTAAAACCAAAATCTTTATAAATACTAAGAATAAGATCACAAACAGTTTTACTTTCTTGTGTTATTTGATCTTCTGTACAAAAAATATGCGCATCATCTTGAGTAAAGGCTCTTACACGCATTAACCCATGTAATGCACCAGATGGTTCATATCGATGCACCTTACCAAACTCAGACATAAGAAGCGGAAGGTCACGGTAACTTTTTAAACCTTGTTTAAAAATTTCGACAGCACCCGGGCAATTCATTGGTTTAATTGCATAAATTTTTTCATCTTTCGCTTCTGTTCTAAACATCATTTCACTAAACTTTTCCCAATGACCTGATGTTTCCCATAGAGATTTATCCATCATATCTGGTGTATTAGTTTCAACGTAACCTGCTTTATCTTGTCTGTTTCGCATATAGTTTATTAAAGATTGAAATAATTGCCAACCTTTAGGATGCCAAAAAACAGCACCTGGCGCTTCTTCTTGAAAATGAAATAAGTCCATTTCTTTACCAAGCTTGCGATGATCTCTTTTTTCCGCTTCCTCAATCTGTTGCAAATGATTTTCCAATTCTTTTTCATTTCTCCAAGCAGTTCCATAGATACGTGTAAGCATTGTATTATTAGAGTCACCTCTCCAATAGGCTCCAGCAACTTTCATTAATTTAAAACCTTTACCAATTTGTTTAGTGCTAATCATGTGAGGTCCACGACAAAGGTCTAACCACTCACCTTGTTTATAAATTGTTATTTCTTCATCAGGATTTAATCCTTCAATTAGTTCTACTTTATACTCTTCACGCTTGCTTTTAAAAAACTTTATTGCTTCATCTCGCGTCCAAACTTCTCTTGTAAATTTTTCACCTCTGCTAATAATTTCATGCATTTTTTTTTCAATTTTAGGCAAGTCTAAAACAGTAAAAGGCTCTTTTCTTGCAAAGTCATAATAAAAACCATTTTCAATTGAAGGCCCTATAGTAACTTGAGTTTCAGGAAATAATGATTGAACGGCTTCAGCCATTACATGGGCACAATCATGTCTAAT
>CAYQFB010000063.1:739-4868 GCA_964416705.1 uncultured Alphaproteobacteria bacterium | reverse complement strand
ACCCATAGTTAGTACACAATTTTTAACTCCTCCATCTAAATAATATTTAGCAATATCCTCCGGCTCTTCTAGTCCACACATTATACTAGCTTCTTCTATACTAGGCATAAAATAGTCTATGTGAGGGAGAAGAGGGTTAACAATATTTGATGTTTCTTGTGTTGCACCAATTAAATCCCAAGTTGTTACACATTCTCTATTCTTAGCTTCTTTTAATATATTTACAGAAACTGGACCATCAAGTTTTTTTAGTAAACCAGTTCCCCCTAAATGAAAAACTTTACAATCATATATGTCCACTTTTTGCTTGTCAGGAGGAAGAAAATAATCACAAGAACCTCTTAAATGTAAAGCTGGTCTTTCTCCATTTGGTCTAATATTTAAAATTGTAGATGAGGTAGGTACGCCTTTTAATCGCTCAAAACCAATTGTATCAACGCCAAATTTTTCAAGAGTTGATATTACAAAATCTGCTTTTTCATCATCTCCAACAGCGCCAACCCCTAAAGTAGAAACACCTAATTTAGCACAATCTATAATAGTTCCGCCAGCTGTTCCAGCAACAGTTAATCTCAATTCGTCTATGTATTCAAGATTTCCTCCTTCTGGAATTTTTGATACGGGTCTTCCTAAAATATCCAAAACATATAAACCTAATACTGTAGTGTCATATTTTTTTTGCATAATATTTATATTAGCTCTTTCTCAATTTTCTTTAAATGATTAATTGATTGCTCTGTATAAGTATCTTTAAATTCTTCAGCTCTTCCTCCTCTAACACACGCAAATGGATCAGATACAGGAGGTATAAGTTCCATAGTAATATAATTACTAAAATTTATATCTTTTAGAGATTGCATTATCGGTTTGAAATCAGTATGACCAGTTCCTGGAGCAGCACGATTAGAATCAGCGATATGACAATGATTTAATTTAGATCCAATACTTCTATAGGCACTTGCTATATTTACTTCTTCAATAGACATATGAAAAGTGTCACCATGAATACCAGCATTTTTTAAATCTAATTGATCTAAAATTTTCTCTGCCTGTTCTAATCTATTAATAAAATATGTTTCATATCTATTCCATGGTTCAATAGATATATCCATATTCACTTTTTGAGCATATTCACCAACTTGTTGAATGGAATCAATCGCATACTTCATTTCTTCTTCTTTTGATTTTAATGACTCAATTTTTCCAACAGGAGAGGGTGCTACAATCATCGTACTAGAATTAATTTCAGCACCCATGTCCGCAATTTCTTTACAATAATCAATTGCTTTTGCACGTATTGACTTTTCAGGATGAATTAAATCTCTTTCACTTGTGAAAATTGAACAAATGGAATTTACTTTTATGTTATATTCATCATTCAGTTTATTTACTTCATTGTAGTTATACCAACTTGGTTCACCAACAAGTTCTATTCCGTCATATCCAAATTTATTTAATCTTTTTACTTGAGTTAGATAATCCTCACCTGAATAAACAATCGTGTTATAAGAATATTTAAAAGACATATATTTTAACTTTACAATTCAACGTTTGTTTTTTGCCATTGTTTAGAATTACCAGAGTTTATTACAGCTTCACAAACTTTCTGTGTCTGTAATGCATTCCTAAAATCTGGTTGTGCTTTATTATCGGTATCAACTGAAGCTAAAAAATCAGCTACTCCATGAGTAAAAGAGTGTTCAAATCCAATATTAAGTCCAGGAACCCACCATTTATCCATATATGGCTGATCACCATCAGTTACATGTATATCTCTCCAACCTCTCACAATAGATTCATCATTATGATCAAAATATTTTAGACGATGTAGATCATGAAGATCCCAAGAAATTGATGAATTTTCACCATTAATTTCAAACGTATACAACGCTTTGTGACCTCTAGCATATCTAGTTGATTCAAATATCGCTAGAGAACCATTTTCAAATTTTGCAAGAAATGCACAAGCATCATCTATTCCTACTTTTTGAACTTTTCCTGTCAGACTGTGTGTTCTTTCTTTAATAAATGTTTCAGTCATAGCACTAACTTCAGTGATAGGGCCGTTCAGCCACATTGCTGTATCAATACAATGTGCTAGTAGATCTCCAGTAACTCCACTTCCGGCAACATCAAGATCTAATCTCCATAATCCTTCTCCTCCTTGAGGCAAATCAGATGAAATAGTCCAGTCTTGAAGGAAATTTGCTCGGTAGTGAAAAATTCTCCCAAGTGATCCTCTATCGATTATATTTTTTGCTAAAGTTACTGAAGGAATTCTTCTATAGTTATACCAAACCATATTAGGGACACCTGCTTTTTCAACAGCAGCAACCATTTCTTCTCCTTCTGCAACATTTAAGGATAGTGGTTTTTCAGTTAACACCCATTTACCATTTTCTGCTGCAGCAATAGCAATATCACGGTGCATATTATTAGGCGCACAAATATCAATTACATCAATTTCTTTACTTTCAACTACTTCTTTCCAATCAGTGACAACTTTTTCATATCCCCAATTTGATGCAAAACTTCTTGCTCTCTCTTCATTCCTTGCACAAAACATTTTTAATTCAGGTTCATAAGGTAGGTCTGGAAAAAATTTTGCAGCCTGACGGAATGCATTCGTGTGAGCTTTTCCCATAAACCCGTAACCTATCATACCAACTCTTAACTTTTTTTTCATTCAACCTCCTATATTAAAATTTTAACCACTTGCTTCCACCTAAACCAGACTCAACGACAGAAGAAATAAATTTTACACCTTTCAAACCATCTTTAATAGAAGGAACTAATAGTAATTCTTCATCTATTTTTTGATTGTTTTTGTGAGCAATTATTTGTTTTGCAAAATCTGCATAAATATTTGCAAAACCCTCTAAATAACCTTCTGGATGGCCAGGAGGAATTCTTGTTACTCTTCCAGCTACATCTATAGTTTCATTACCTGCACGTCTTATTATCTTTTTAGCTTCACCAAATATATCAACCCTTAAATAATTTGGATTTTCTTGTTCCCATTCTAATCCTCCCTTATCTCCGTAAATTCTAATTTTTAGAGCATTTTCATTACCTGGGGCAACTTGTGATGACCACAACATTCCTTTAACGCCATTTTCATATCTTAATAAAACGTGAGCATTATCATCATTTTTTCTTCCTTCAACAAAACTACTAATATCAGCGCATAATTCATTTAGTTTTGCACCTGTTATAAAATCTGCTAAATTAAATGCATGACTTCCTATATCGCCTATTGAACCGCCCATACCAGCTTTTGAAGGATCTGTTCTCCATGATGCTTGTTTTTGACCTTCGTTTTCAATAGGTAAAGTTAACCAATCTTGAGCGTATTCAACTTGAATAACTCTTAGTTTACCAATTGATCCATTTCGACACATTTCTCTAGCTTGTCTTACCATTGGGTAGCCCGTGTAGTTATGAGTAAGAGCAAATAAGGCTTTAGAATTTTTTACACATTGATAAAATTTTTCCGCATCTTCTAAATTATGAGTAAGAGGTTTATCACAAATAACATGTATACCTTTATTTAAGAATGCTTCAGCAATTGGATAATGAAGATGATTAGGAGTAACAATAGCAACTACATCTATTCCATTTTCTAAATTTGATTCTTTTTCTGCCATTTCATTATAGGTTGAATATGATCTGCTTTCTAAAATCCCTAATTCTTTTGCAGAAGCATGCGCTACTTCAGGATTACTTGCTAAAGACCCAGCTATTAATTCATAGTGATCATCAATGCGTGATGCTATTCTATGAACTGAACCAATAAATGCTCCTTGTCCACCACCTACCATTCCTAATTTTAATTTACCCAAAATTCCCCCCAAGTTTAAATTAACTTGAACTATAGGATTATTTGATTGAAAATAAAAACCAATAAAGATTTTTTATATATTTTTTTCGGAATTTTATATTTGATCCAGATTATTAATCTTATCAACTTTTTTTGTTGATCCACCACCTTGAAATTCATTTGATAGCCATATATCAACAAGTTTTTTTGCTACTTCTTGGCCAGTAATAAGTGTACCCATTGTAACAACTTGAGCATTATTTGATGCTATTGCTCTTTCAGCAGTATACGGATCATTAATACAAACTG
>CAYQFB010000063.1:0-698 GCA_964416705.1 uncultured Alphaproteobacteria bacterium | reverse complement strand
CTTACTCCTTTAACTTTATTAGCTACTATAGCCATTCCAGCACCCGTTCCGCAAAAAAGAATTCCTCTTTGATATTTTGAATTAGCAATCTCTTTTGCTAATTTTTCACCTATGTCAGGATAATCTATAGGATTGTTTTCATTGACTCCAATATCTTCAACTTCGTAATGATTATTAATCAAATGTTCTTTAATTGAATTTTTTAATGGTAGACCTAAATGATCTGCACCTAAAATTACTTTAACTTTTTTCATTGAGATTATTATACATTATTATTGATATTTTAAAAAAAAAAATGTTAAATGATATAATGTCTTTTAAAAAAATTATTAATGATCCATATCAGGTTGTTGATGAAATGATTGAGGGAATAGTCCTCGCTCATAGTGATTTATTAAAATTTGCAAATAATAATAAAAGAGCAGTTGTTAGGAAAGATGCACCCATAAAAGATAAAGTTGGTGTACTTATTGGAGGAGGTTCTGGTCATGAACCTGCATTTTTAGGATATGTTGGAAAAGGTTTAGCTGATGGAGCTGCTATCGGAAATGTTTTTGCTTCACCTTCACCCGATCCTATTGTTGATGCAACAAAAACAATTAATGGAGGAAAAGGTGTTGTGTATATGTATGGTAATTATGCAGGAGATATAATGAATTTTGATATGGCTGCAGAAATGTGCCAGATGGAAGACATAC
>CAYQFB010000062.1:0-4924 GCA_964416705.1 uncultured Alphaproteobacteria bacterium | reverse complement strand
ATGGTATGTCTGAAGATGATTGGGATGGATGGATAGAATTAACTAAAAGAATTGGAAATAAAGTTCAGTTAGTTGGAGATGATCTTTTTGTGACAAATATTAAGAGACTAAAAATTGGTATAGAAAAAAATGCAGCTAATGCTATATTGATAAAGCTGAATCAAATTGGCACATTAACTGAAACTATTGATGCTATTAATCTTGGAAAAAGAAATAATTATTGTTCAATTATTTCTCATAGATCTGGAGAAACTGAAGACACAACAATTGCTGATTTGTCAGTGGCTGTTTCAGCTGGGCAAATTAAAACTGGATCATTATCTAGAACTGATAGAACTGCAAAATATAATCAATTATTAAGAATAGAAGAGATATTAGGTTCAAATGCTAAATACGCAGGTAAATCAATTCTAAAATATTGACATAAACGCAGTTAATCTGATTAATTATATTTAATATGAATAAATCAGTAATTTTAAAAAATAAAATAATATTATATTTATCTTTCTTAATAACTTTTTTTATTTTTATTTATCTTTTGTACTTTCTTATTAATGGACAGAGGGGGTTGCTAAAGTATTTTTATCTTAATAATCAGGCAATAAAATATAATCAAACTTTAGTTAATCTAAAGGCAGAAAATAATTATTATATTGATCGTATAAAGAGGTTAAAACCTAATACAGTTGATTTGGATTTTTTAGATGAGCAAGCTAGAAAAAATCTTGGATTGATTGATAAAAATGAAATTGTGATTATTTTAGATAAATAAATAATTGACAAAAATTTACAATTAAATATTAAAAAGTTTACAAAAATTTACAAATGAAAAAAATCTCTAAAAGTAACCATTTAAAAATATTCTCATATATGCTCAAAATTAGGCGATTTGAGGAAAGATCTGCACAACTCTATGGAATGGGTCATATAGGTGGCTTTTGTCACTTATATATAGGTCAAGAAGCTGTTGTTGTTGGAGTATTAATGACGATTAAGAAAAATGACTCTGTTGTTACCACATACAGAGATCATGGTCACATGATTGCTAGAGGTCTAGATCCAAAAAAAATTATGGCTGAACTAACTGGAAGATCTGATGGTTATTCTGCTGGTAAAGGTGGCTCTATGCATATGTTTTCTAAAGAAAATAATTTTTATGGAGGTCATGGGATAGTAGGAGCTCAAGTTCCTATTGGAACAGGAATTGCATTTACTCACAAATATAATGGAGATAAAAATATTTGCCGCACATATATTGGGGATGGAGCAATGAATAACGGACAGGTTTTTGAGGCCTTCAATTTAGCTGCTTTATGGGAACTTCCTGTTTTATATATAATAGAAAACAACAAATACGGTATGGGCACAGCTGTTGATAGAGCTGCCGCTGGTTCTGAATTATACAAAAGGGGAGAATCTTTTGGAATTAAAGGAGAGATACTTGATGGAATGAATGTTTATTCAGTTATAAAAGCTGCTGAAAAAGCAGGGGAATATGTGAGATCAGGTAAAGGTCCTTATATTTTAGAAGTTCAAACATATCGTTACAGAGGTCACTCAATGTCAGATCCAGCAAAATATAGAACCAAAGCTGAATTAGAAGAATATAAAAAATCAGATCCAATAGAAATAGTAAGAGAAGAAATTTTAAAAAAGAAAATTGCATCAAAAGACGAATTAGAAAAATTAAATAAGGAAATTATTGAAGAGATTAAATCTGCAGCTGATTTTGCTCTTGAAAGTAATTTTCCGTCCAGTGAA
Source organism: uncultured Alphaproteobacteria bacterium (assembly GCA_964416705.1). Classification (GTDB taxonomy): domain Bacteria; phylum Pseudomonadota; class Alphaproteobacteria; order HIMB59; genus CACPNW01. Next base: position 3,163 of record CAYQFB010000062.1, on the reverse strand, counting down.
GAATTATATACAGATGTCTATATTTAAATGAGTACTAAAATATTAATGCCTGCTTTATCACCTACCATGACAGAGGGTAACTTAACCAAGTGGTTAGTAAAAGAAGGTCAGGAAGTTAAAGCTGGAGATGTAATAGCAGAAATAGAAACTGATAAAGCAACCATGGAAGTAGAAGCTGTAGACGAAGGTTTTGTTGAAAAATTACTTTTTAAAGAAGGAGATATTAATATACCTGTTAACAAACCTATCGCATTAATTTCAGGGGAAAAAAATTCATCGTCTGAAAGTAAAGATAAAAAAATCGAAGACTCTTCAAAAACAGAAAACAAAAAAATAAATGAAACAAAAGAAAGCAATCCTATTCTCCAAGAGGTAAATAAAGATCTTAGTAAAGACCAAATTACTATGAGGCAGGCAATTAGAGATACAATTGCAGAAGAAATGAGAAAAGATAAAAAAGTTTTTATACTTGGTGAAGAAGTAGCAGAGTACCAAGGTGCATATAAAGTTACGCAAGGTCTTTTGGATGAGTTTGGAAAAAAAAGAGTCATAGATACTCCTATCTCAGAGCATGGTTTTACTGGATTAGCGGTGGGCGCTGCTTTCAAAGGATTGATACCAATTGTTGAATTTATGACTTTTAATTTTTCAATGCAAGCTATTGATCAAATTATCAATTCTGCTGCAAAGACATTATACATGTCAGGTGGACAAATTAATTGTCCAATAGTTTTTCGTGGTCCAAATGGTGCTGCTGCTCAGGTTGCTGCACAACATAGTCAAGATTTTTCATCTTGGTATGCACACGTACCTGGTTTAAAAGTTGTTGCTCCATCGACGCCTTTAAATGCTAAAGGTCTTCTTCGTGAAGCAATAAGAGATCCTAACCCTGTAATATTTCTAGAAAATGAGATTCTATATGGTTTAAAAGGTGAAGTCTTATCAGATGAAAATTTTACAATACCATTTGGCAAGGCAAATATTGCAAAAGAAGGAAAAGATGCAACTATCGTCACATATTCAATAATGCTTCATAAATCATTAGAGGCTGCAAAAATTTTACAGGACAAACATAATTTAGATATTGAAGTAATTGACCTTCAGAGTTTAAGACCAATAGACTCAGAAACCATTATAAATTCTGTTAAAAAGACAAATAGAATTGTAACAGTAGAAGAGTCATGGCCATTTGCAAGTATAGGTTCTGAGATAGTAAATTTGGTTCAAAAAAATGCCTTTGATTATCTAGATGCTCCCATCATTAAGATTAATAGTGCAGATGTTCCAATGCCTTATTCAAGTGAATTAGAAAAATTATATCTACCTCAAATAGATGATATTGTAAAAGCTGTTAAAGAAGTTAATTATATATAAGTTATGTCTTCAAAAATTTTAATGCCGGCTTTATCGCCTACTATGACCGAAGGTACTATTAACAAATGGTTAGTAAAAATTGGTGATAAAGTTAAAGCTGGAGATATTATTGCAGAAATAGAAACTGATAAAGCGACGATGGAAGTAGAGACAGTGGATGAAGGAAAAATAACTCATCTCCTTAAAGAAAATCCAAATACTCAAGTTCCTGTAAATAGTGTGATAGCAATTATCGACGGTAATGAGAGTGACTCTCTTGAAATTAAACCAGATAAAAAAGTAAAACTTGAAGATGAAAAAGAAACAATAGAGCAAGAACCTTCAAAATTAAATGAAAAAAATGAGAATAAAATAAATGTCATTCCTAATAAATCAAACACTAAAATAAAAGCATCTCCATTGGCAAAAAAAATTGCTAAGGATCAAAATATTGATTTAACTAAAATGGATGGATCAGGTCCAGATGGGAGAATTATAAAAAGAGATATTGCAACAAATATTTCTCCTGAAGTGTCTGTGGAGCAAGATATTAATCAAGATTTTATTGTGCCTAGTATGATGCGTAAAGTAATAGCTAAACGCACATTAGAAGCAAAACAACAAATACCACATTTTTATTTAACTATAGAGTCTAATGTAGATAAATTAATTGATCTAAGAAAAAAAATTAATGACAATAATTCTATTAAGATCTCGTTTAATGATCTTATTGTTAAGACTTTAGGTATGGCAATGCAAAAAAATCCTAATACAAATGTATATTGGCAAGATAATAAAATTTATAAGTTGAAGAATATTGATGTATCAGTTGCCGTTGCTATTGATGAAGGTCTTATTACCCCGGTTATTAAAAAAGTTAATTCAAAAGGTCTGAATGAGATATCAACTGAGATTAGAGAATTAGCTAAGTTGGCCAAAACAAATTCTTTGACTCCAGAGCAATATTCTGGAGGATCTATAACACTATCAAATTTAGGTATGTTTGGAATTAGTGAATTCTCTGCTATAATTAGCCCTCCACAAGCATCAATTTTAGCCGTTGGTAAAATTATTAAAAAACCTATTGTTTTGAATGATTCTGTGAAAGTAGGCCATACTCTAAAATCTACTTTATCTGCAGATCATCGCGTTTTAGATGGTGCAGTAGCAGGTAAATTGTTAAAAGATTTTAATGATATTATTGAAGATCCATTTGAAATTTGGATGAATAGTAATGATATGAAAATAATTTAAAATGAATGAAGTAAGACATCCAGAGAAAATTTATCGCGTTTCTAACCCTATTCCTAAAAAACCCTCTTGGATACGAGTTAAGGCTCCAACATCAAAATTTTTTAAATCAACGGATAAAATTTTGAAAGATAAAAAAATAGTCACAGTTTGTGAAGAAGCTTCCTGTCCAAATATATCCGAATGTTGGCAAAAAAAACATGCTACATTTATGATATTAGGAGATATTTGTACAAGAGCCTGTGCATTTTGTAATATAAAAACTGGCAAGCCTGGTTTTGTTGATAAAGATGAACCAAACAAAATAGCAGAAGCAGTATCTGAATTAGGTTTAGAACATGTTGTTGTTACGAGTGTTGATAGGGATGATTTAGAAGATGGTGGAGCAGAACATTTTACAAAGGTAATTTCTTCAATTAGAAAACTAAATTCAAGTTGCACAGTAGAAATTCTAACTCCAGATTTTCATAAAAAACCGAAAGCTATAGATATTCTTTCAAAAGGTTTACCAGATGTATTTAACCATAATCTTGAAACTGTCCCTAGACTTTATTTAAGA
>CAYQFB010000061.1:0-4999 GCA_964416705.1 uncultured Alphaproteobacteria bacterium | reverse complement strand
TTTATCTTTAGTTAGTGTTATTAATGGAGAATGTAAAACTCTAGTTGTTTTTTGAGTATAGTCAGTGTCTTTAAATTTTACGAAAGTATTTGTGAGTATTTTAAAAGCTTCTTTTCCATTATTTTTTAAATAATTTGAAACAGCGAACCCGTCCACAGCCGATGAATTTCCTCCTTTAGCATCATTTGCTAAGCAATGTAAAAATTGATATCCAGGTGCATATTCAAAATATGGTAAATCCGTATGATTTCTTAAAGCGTCAGCGGTATAAGCAGTATTATTTGGCTTGGAAATATTGATAACTTCAAAAGGTGTGCCAAAAAATGTTTCTCTATGGTGACTAATTCTATTAAGGATTTTAAAAGCAGAATTTTTTTTTGTCGATGCGTTTTTGATTATTGCAAATCCATATACATGTAGAATATTTAGCCATTTTTTTAAAAAATTATCATTATTAAGAACTTTGTCATGATCAATTTTTAATTTGTCTATAGTTTTTTTTAGTTTTTTGTCCCAAAAATAATATGGTGATAAATATTTTTTATTTTTATCAATTGAATAACAATGATCTCTTAACCATTTAATATCAAAATTACTTTGATGATTATTTTCACTCCATTGAACTCTAATTTTATTTTTATCTATATTTATTTTTTTTGGAAAAATATTTTTTGATACTGATAGGATATTGAAAATTCTCATATTTGCAGTCGGATGAATTGCACTTGGACAATTATCTCTAAGCCATAAGAAGTGAAATTTACTTTTATGGTTATCACACCACTTTACTTCAAGGCATTCTTTTTTCTTTGTAATTTTATCTATTTTATATTTTTCTTGCATTTTTATTATCTATACCTATTGGCTATCATAAATTTAATTTTTATTTAAAATTTTTTTTTATGAACAAAAATTTACTTGGGATATTATTAATGACACTTGCCATGTTCAGTCTCAGTGTAAATGATATGACTTATAAAAATTTAACAATGAATTTTCCTGTCTGGGAGGCTGTATTTTTTCGAGCTTTTAGCGGGTCAATCATTTCTCTATTTTTAGTTTATCGCTCAGGTATAAGATCAATAAAAACAAAAAAACCAATTAGGCATTTTGTTAGAGCCTTTTCATCTGTTGCTTGTGTTGTACTTTATATTTTTGGAATAAAATATTTATTACTTTCAGAAAATATTGCCATAGCTCACAGTGCCCCAATTATTGCAGCTTTACTAGCAGTACCAATACTTGGAGAAAAAATTGGTATTCATAGAATACTTGCAATAGTTATAGGTTTTATTGGTGTTTTGATAATCATAAAGCCTGGTACTGATTTATTTCAACTTAAATCTTTGCTTCCAATAGGTTCAGCTTTTTTTATGGCTGCAGTATATTTATCTACAAGGTCTTTAATGAATACAGAAACAAGCACTTCAATAGTATTTTATTATTCTTTTGCATTGCTTTTGACGTCCATTATATTTTTTCCTTCTGATTTTATTATGCCAGATGCGTTTAATTTAACTTTAGCACTCAGCCTTGGTGTCATGGGGTCTTTTGGTCATTACTTCATGTCACAAGCAGCAAGACATGCAGATGTGGCTGTTACCTCTCCTTTTGAATATACATCATTTATATTTGTAGGAATTATGGGATATTTGTTTTTTAATGAAATTCCAAGCAATTCTGTTGTTATAGGAGCTGTACTTATCATAATAAGTGGTATTTATGTTGCTTATAGGGAGAGGAAAAATGATTATTAAAAATACTCAATAAATCTGTCATTTTTTTTAAATAAAAGTTGTTTCTATATAAATAACGATTATAAAATTCATATAATTAGGAGGAAATTTATGAAATTTATAAAAAATACAATTCTGTCATTAGTGTTTTTAACCGGTATTTCTTTTGTCTCTACTAGTGCTAATGCTTGTAAAGTGCACCTTGGTGACTTTGATTGGAGTAGTGCTAATGTCCATACTGCTATTGCTTCATTTATTATAGAGCATGGATATGGTTGTGATGTAGAAGTAACTAAAGGAAGCACAACGCCTATTATGGCCGCTTTATTTGATCAACAAATTGATATTGTAACTGAAGTATGGAGAGACAATATTAAAAAATTGGTTGAAGATAATGTATCAGCCGGAAACATTATTGAGCTTGGAATTAATACCCCAGAATCAGTACAGGCATTCTATGTAGATAAGGCTACTGCTGATAAATATAACTTAAAATCAGTTAATGATATGAAGAGTGCTGAAATTGCTGCTCTTTTTGCTGATCCAGAATCACCTGGAAAAGGAAGAATGACAAGCTGTATATCAGGTTGGACTTGTTATACTGTTAATTTCGTTAAACAAAAAACTTATGGTCTTGATGAATTTTACACAAATTTTGATCCAGGATCAGGGGGTGCTTTAGATGCAGCAATAGCTGGTGCATTTAAAAAAGGAAATCCTATCTTTACATATTACTGGGAGCCAACAGGCTTAATGGGTAAAGTTGATTTGGTTAGACTTGAAGAACCAGCGCATAATGATGCATGTTGGAATAATTTACAAGCAAATGTAGAAGCTATTAAAGCAGATGGTCCAGATGCTTACGTTACATCATGCGCAAGTGAGTATAAGGATATGGCTTTGACAAAAGCTGCTTCTACAACATTTGCAAATGATCCATCAAATCAGCCAATTATAGATTTTATTTCAGCATATTCATTGCCTACAGCTGATGTAAACTCATCACTTGCTTATTATGAAGATGAGACGCAAGGCGATATGGTCGAGACTGCTATAAACTTCTTATCAACTTCTAATGTTTGGGAAAGTTGGGTGCCATCTGATGTAGCTGCAAAAGTTAAAGCTGCATTTTAAGATTTAATTTATTTTTTAGAGCCCTTTATTATAAGGGCTCTTATTTTAACTGAATATTATCTTTTATGAAAAATTACAAAAAAATTATATCTACTCTTGCTTATGGAATTGTTTTTATTTTTTTAATTTTAATAAGTTATCGTTATGCCAAACCTAGATACAAGCCAGAAAATGTATCAGATTTATTAAGTGATTTTTCGTGGCTTAAAAACTGGCCTAAATGGTTAGATTTTCCATTGATGCAACCTTTAAACTCTGGGTTTGACTGGCTTATTGTAAAATACGGAAATTTTTTTGAGTATATAAACAATATATTGTTAGGCTCTTATACACAAATGAAAAATTTTTTAGTGGATCTACCTTGGCCTTTGGTAGTTATATTGGTTTTTATTTTAACTTATTTTGCAAGTGGCAGAAAAGTGGGCACTACTATTTTAGTTGGTTTTTGTACTTTTTTTATTGGTTTTTTGAGCCCAAGATTTTGGGACAAAACAATAATGACTACTTGTATTGTTTTTATTGGAATGCTTCTCTGTTTAATTATTGGAATTCCTTTGGGTATTGCAATGTCAAGAAGCAAAAAAGTAAGAAATGCATTATTGCCTATTCTTGATTTAATGCAAACTATTCCAAGTTTTTGTTATTTAATTCCTGGTATACTTTTATTTGGACTAGGTGCAGTTCCCGCTATTATTGCAATCTTTGTTTATGCTGTTCCTCCGCTTATCAGATTAACAGATTTGGGAATTAGATTAGTAGATAAAGAAGTTGTAGAAGCTGCTGAGGCTTTTGGTGCAAGTAAAAGACAAAAGTTATGGGGGGTACAAATACCTTTGGCCCTTCCAAATATCATGCAAGGTGTCAATCAATGTGTAATGATGTCTTTAGCAATGGTTGTTATAGCTTCTATGATTGGTACTAGAGGAATAGGTGATGAAGTTTTACTTGGACTTCAACAATTAAATGTAGGAATGGCAACTGAAGCAGGAATTGCTATTGTACTTTTAGCTATTATTTTTGATCGTATAACACAAGCTTATGGTGAAAAAATTCAAGAGAGGACACAACCAGAAAAGAAAAAAACTGATTTTTAATGTCAAAAATTGAATTAAAAAATGTTTATAAAATTTTTGGAGACAATCCTTTAAAGGTCCTTCCTTCAGTTCAAGAGGGGGGTAGTAAAGAAGATATTCTTGAAAAAACAGGTCACACAGTGGGCCTGGATAATGTTTCAATTTCTATACAAGAAGGAGAGACTTTTGTTTGTATGGGGTTATCTGGTTCGGGTAAATCAACATTAATACGACATATTAATAGATTAATTGATCCTACTTCGGGAGAAGTTGTTATTAACAAGACTAATGTTATGGAACTTAAGGAAAAAGAACTTCTAGATTTTAGAAAAAAAAATATGAGTATGGTATTTCAAAGTTTTGGTTTGTTTCCTCATAAAACTGTTATTCAGAATGTTGCATATGGTCTTGAAATACAAGGGATTAAGTTAGAAGAAAGAAATGATATAGCATTAAATCAGATTAAAGCTGTTGGTTTATTAGGATTTGAAAATCAGTATCCTAGTCAGCTATCAGGTGGCATGAAACAACGTGTAGGGCTTGCAAGAGCCTTAGCTCCTGATCCTGATATATTACTTATGGATGAGGCATTTAGTGCCTTAGATCCTTTGATTAGAGGTGATATGCAAAAACAATTAATAGATTTGCAAGCTAAATTAAAAAAAACAATAGTTTTTATTACTCATGATTTAGATGAGTCTTTGCGTTTAGGTGATCATATTGGTATTTTAAATGGAGGAAGGTTAGTTCAAGTCGGCACTCCTGAGCAAATTATTATGAATCCTGCAGATGAATATGTTGCTTCTTTTGTAAAAGATGTAAATAGGGCAAAAGTTCTAAAAGCTAGAACTATCATGATCAAAGCTGATCAATTTAATTCAAATGATATTAAGCTTTCAGAAGTATATAAAGTTGATGAAGGGTCATATATAGAGCAGTTTTTACCAAAAGTTTTAGCAGACAGATGTACTGTTATGGTAGTTGATAAGAAAGGTGATACAAAAGGATATATTACTGAAAAAGAATTAGCTATTTCCCTCAGTAAAGACGGTTACA
>CAYQFB010000060.1:0-5070 GCA_964416705.1 uncultured Alphaproteobacteria bacterium | reverse complement strand
CACTTAATAACTCATCAAAATTAGTAATAATATTTTTTTTTAAAATTTTTGAATGAAAACTTTCACATGATAATAAATTAATATTATAATTATCTTTTATTTCAACAACTGAACAAGATATTTTAGAATTACCAAGATTTAATCCAACTTTTATCATTTATTCAAAATTTATTATTGCTTTTTTATTATTTCTTAAATCTATACTTTTAATAGAAAGAATTTCACTTTCTTTGAATTGTTTAATTAATTTAATATAATTTATTAGAGAGGTTGCAATATGTTTTTCTGATAAAAATACTATCATTTGATTTGTAAATTTAAGATCCCATCTTCTTTCATTAATATAATAGGCTTCCTCAATTTCTATTAACTCAAGATCTTTTAAATCATCTATAATTTTTAATAGTTCAACAGCATGTTTTAATGCATTTTGTCCTGAGAAAATTATAAATTTTTCATCAAGTTTATCATTATATTTATCTATGATTTTACCTTCTTTAGAAAAGTAAAACATTTGATCATTAAAAAAATATAATCCCGCTGGCTCATATTCTAGAATTTCAACTTTAATTTTATTTTTTAAGTTTGTTGACAAATTAACACCTTTAACCCATTTTAAATTATTAATTTCATAAGAAATATCACTTAAAGGAATTAAGAAAATTGATTTACCTAAGTATTTATTAATTATTTTAGATATTTCTAATCGTTCTACTCTAGTGATAGTATTGGTTTCATAAGATTCTAATAAATAATTATATTTTACAGAAAATTCTTGGAGTAATTCTTTATATCTTTTTTTAAAATACAACTCATTATAAATTAAGAATAAAAATAATATTAAAGTTAAAGTGATGATTAAATATTTAATTTTTTTAAAACTTGGTATGAAAATAAATTTTTTTTTATTAAAATTAGTACTCATCTTGCATTATTTATTAATTTCAAAATAATGTTTTCAAACTTTATTTTTTGATAATTTGCTTGTTCTGGTAATAAAGAAAGTGTTGTCATTCCAGGTTGAGAATTTATTTCTAAAAAATATATTTTATTTTGTTTTTTATTAAAAATAAAATCGATTCTTGAAAGAGTTTTACATTTAAAAATTTTGTGAATTTCCAAAGCTAATTTTAAACATTTCTTATAATTTTGCTTAGAAATTCTTGCGGGTATAAAATGTTTTGAAAAACCCTTTGAGTATTTTGCTTGATAATCATATGTTTTATTTAACGAAACTATTTCTGTAACCTCTAAAGCTTGTGGAACAGAATTTTTTTCGAGAACTGATACTGTTAGTTCTCTCCCTGAAATAAATTTTTCTATTATGAATTGTTCATTATTATGGAATTTTTTTTTAAAATTCCTAAGCTCTTTAGAAAAAAAACATAAATCTTTATTTGATTTTATAATTTTTAAACCGTGACTTGATCCACTTGATACAGGTTTTAAAACAAATTTAGAGAATTTTTTTTTAATTGTATTTAATAATTTAGAATTGATATTTTTACATTTTACTATTTCAAATGAAGGTGTTATTATTTTAAATTTGTTAACAATTTTTTTTGATTTTAATTTATTAAAACATTTAGCTGAAGAAACGTGATTTGAATGAGTAAAGCAAAATTTATTATTTTTTAAAATTTTTTGTATTTTTCCATCTTCGCCAAATGGGCCATGTAAAGCGTTAAAACATATGTATTTTTTAGAAAATTTTAAAATATCTTTTTCAAATGTATCAGGGTTAACAGTAAGAGTTTTATAGTAAATTTTAAGTTTTGTTAGGGCTTTTACTATTTGTTTTGCTGTGTTTATTGAAACTTTATGCTCCTCATTATAACCTCCCTGTAATATCAAAATTTTTTTCAATTTACTCACCTAAAATTTTTATTTCCCATTCAAGTGTAATTCCAAATACCTCTTTTACCCTCTTTATTACTTTTGCACCTAATTTTTCAATATCAGTTGCTGTAGCCATACCATTATTTATTATAAAATTTGCATGAAGATTACTAACTGAGGCATCTCCAACTTGTAGCTCCTTACAACCTGCTTTTTCAATAAGTTCAGCAGCAAATTTATCTGGAGGGTTTTTAAAAGTACTTCCCGAGGTCTTTTCTTTTAGAGGCTGTGTTTCTTGTCGCTTTAATTTTATATGATTATTTTTTTTTAAAATTTCATCATATGATGAATGATTAAAATTAAAATCTGCTTTTAAAATGATAGATTTCTTATCTAATCTAGACGATCTATATTCTAAATTTAATTCTTTCAAATTAATATATTGAACTTTCCCTTGAGCATTTAAAACTAAAACTCTTTTTAAATTATCAGATGTTTGAGACCCATAACAACCAGCATTCATCTTAACTGCTCCACCGATTGTGCCTGGTATACCAATAAAGAATTCAAAATCTTTTATTGAGTTTTTTAGAGCAAATTTTGCAAGATTTATATCTAAAACGCTCGCACCAACACTTAAAATATTATTTTTAATTTTAATGTTATTAAAATCTTTTCCTAATTTAATTATCAATCCATCATATCCCGAGTCTCGAACTAATAGATTAGAACCGACTCCAATAATTGTATATTTTATTTTATCTTCATAACTAACTATAGTTTTTAGATCTTTTAAATTATTGACAGTTACGTATCCCTGTGCTTTTCCTCCAGCTCTAAACCATGTAGATTTTCCCATATCATAATCAAATAAAATCTTACTTTTTATTTTTGATTGTAATTCGTAAATTATATCACTCATTAATTTTCACAAAGTTACTTGCTATTTTACTTATTGAGCCAGCGCCCATAAATATAATGATATTTTCTCTGCATGTTTCTTTGTAGACTATTTTATTTAAATTATTTTTTCCAACGTAAACTGCATTTTTTTTAAGTTTTAGTAACTTATTATAAATATCTTGAGTTTCAAATCCTTTAATTTTTTTTTCACCTGCTGAATATGTGTCAAGTAAATACAATCCATTTATTTTGGATAGAGCATTTATGAATTCATTAAACAAAATTTTGGTTCTTGAATATCTATGAGGTTGAAAAACTACAATAATATTTTTATTAACTTGTTTTGCGCCTTTTAGAGTTGCGATAATTTCAGTTGGGTGATGAGCATAATCATCATATATATTTGATAAATTTACTTTTCCTATATGTGAAAATCTTCTTTTTACTCCAATATAATTAATTAAGGCTGATTTAATATAATTGTTTTTTACACCTGCTAATAAACCGGCTATGATGCTAGAAGTTGCATTATAAATATTATGTAAACCTATTGCTTTTATTTTGTAAGAGTGTGAGCCTGACAATTTATTAATTGAAGTATTAAATTTTAATTTAAATTTACTGTAATGCTGCAGTAAAAAAACATCTTCAATGTAAACATTGGCATTTTTATTTTTATTAGAGTAAGTAATTATCTTTCTTGTATCATTTTTTAGAATTAATTTTTTAAGATTTTTGTCATCCTCATTGATAATAGATATTCCATAAAATGGAAGATTCATTATAAATTGCTCAAAGGCTAAATTTAAATTTCCTGAAGATTTGTAATAATCAAGATGTTCAATATCTAAATTTGTTATTATAGATATTTGATGAGGTAATTTTAAAAATGAGCCATCACTCTCATCAGCCTCTACTACCATCCATTGACCTTTTCCAAATTTGTTATTTTTAGAAATAGAATTTATTATTCCACCGTTAACAATTGTTGGATCAAGCTTTCCAGATTCTAAAATATTTCCAACCAAACTTGTTGTTGTTGTTTTTCCATGAGAACCAGCAACAGCAATGCATTTTTTATTTTTCATAAGTTCACCAAGCATATCGGCTCTACTTACAATTGGAATTTTATTTTTTTTAGCTTCTTTTATTTCAGAATTATTTTGATTTACAGCAGAAGAATAAACAACTGCATTAACATCTGCTATATTCTTTTTATGATGTCCTATTTTTACAATAATACCAATTTCTCTTAATCTTTTAATATTTTCACTCTCAATTATATCACTACCCAAAATTGTATAACCAATTTTATGCATTAATTCTGCAATTCCTGACATACCGATACCGCCAATTCCAATAAAATGTATTTTTATATTTTTATTTTTATTTTTCATTTTTAATAAAATTCCACATTAATTCATTTGTATTTCTAATTTCGATTTTATTGAAATTTTCTTTTAAGTTTTTTTTAAAATTTTTGTCATTTGCCAATTTATCTATAAATAACATGGTTTCATCATCATTTATTTTATTTTTATTTACAATTATAGCGCACTGAATACAGCTAAGGATTTTAGCATTTTCATATTGATGATTATCTTTAGCTGAAGGTAATGGGCAAATTATGGCTGGAATTTTGTAGGTAATTAAATCATTTATAGTACCTGCACCTGATCTGCACAAAGCAATATCTGTTTGTTCTAAAATATCATCAAAATTATTAAAAAAATTTTGTATAATAAAATTATAGCCATTATTTTTTAGTAAATTTTCAATTTCTTTATGTTTTTCTAATGGCGCTTGAATAGTAAAAAAAATTTCATATTTAAAAGAAATTTTTTTTAAATTTTTTATTATCTTTTTAAAAATAATTAAAATATCTAATGAGCCTTGGCTTCCAGCAAATACTAAAAAATTAAAAATAGAGTTATTATTTTTATCTTTGTTATACAAAATATTAGTATTAATTTTTTGAGGCAATCCTACGACTAATATCTTATTATAATATTTTTGAATATTTAAATATTTTTTTTCGAAATTCATAAATATTTGATTAGAAAATTTAATAAAAGTTTTATTAACTTTTCCTACTACTGAATTTTGTTCATGAATATATAATGAAGTCCTGAAAAAAAATTTAAATAATAAAAAACATACTAATGGCACAGAAGATGCATAACTTCCAAATGAAATAATAATTTTTGGTTTTAATCTAATAAAAATAATTAATGATTGAATGAATCCTGCTAACAATTTAATTAAAGCCTTTAATTTAAAATATAAATTCCCTGAAAAATGTGAAGAATAAATTTTAAAAATTTTATT
>CAYQFB010000059.1:0-5160 GCA_964416705.1 uncultured Alphaproteobacteria bacterium | reverse complement strand
AAATTATTAAATGTAAATATAAACCAAGGAAAAAAAGAATTGAAAGAAACAGAAAAATTATTTGAATCTTTGATGGGTAAAAAAGCTGAATATAGATTTAAGTTTATTCAAGAAAATGCTAATTTTACTGATCAAATTGATATTTAATTATGAAAAAATATATCCTTTCTATTGATCAAGGCACAACTAGCTCAAGAGTTGTTTTGTATGATGATAAATTTATAATCAAAAGTATTCAGCAAAAAGAATTTAAGCAAATTTTTCCAAAAGATGGGTGGGTAGAACATGATGCAGAAGAAATTTGGAATGATGTAAAAAATTTAATACAATTAACAATAAAAAAAAACAAACTTAAATCTGCTCAGATTATTTCAATCGGGATTACTAATCAAAGAGAGACAACTGTTTTATGGAATAAATTAACTGGAAACCCGATATACAAAGCTATTGTATGGCAAGATAGAAGAACAGCTGATTATTGCAAGAAACTAAAATTAAAAAATAAAGATAAAATAATTCAGAAAATTACAGGATTAGTATTAGATCCATATTTCTCTGCTACAAAAATTAACTGGATATTAAATAATGCTCGAAAAAAGAAAAGAATCCTAAATAAAAATATTCTATTTGGAACTATTGATACTTGGCTACTTTGGAAACTAACTCAGGGTAGATCACATTTAACAGATATAACAAATGCTTCCAGGACAATGATCTATAATCCAAAAAAAGAGAAATGGTCTAAAGAACTTTTAAATTTATTTAATATAGATAAAAATATATTGCCCGAGGTAAAAGAAAATTCATATAATTTTGGAACAACTAAATTATTTGGCGGTGAAATTGAAATAGGTGGAATGGCTGGTGATCAACAAGCCGCTACAATAGGTCAAGCTTGTTTTAGTGCAGGACAATCAAAAAGCACTTATGGAACAGGGTGTTTTTTATTAATGAACATAGGGAATAAATTTAAACTTTCTTCTAATAAACTTTTAACAACAGTAGCTTTTAAAATTAATGGAAAAAAAATGTTTTGTTATGAAGGCAGTATATTTGTTGCAGGATCAGCAATTCAATGGCTTAGAGACAATATGTTATTTTTTAAGGATTCAAAAGAAACTGATAAAATTTACTCTCAGGCTAACAAATATGAAGAAGTTATTGTTGTACCTGCTCTAACAGGTTTAGGAGCTCCTCATTGGCAGCCCAACACAAGAGGAGCAATATTTGGATTAACCAGAAATACCTCACAAGCAGATATTATCAAAGCTACACTAGACAGCCTCTCATTCCAAACATTAGATTTAATAGAGTCAATGGAGAGAGATGCTAAAATTAAAATTACAGAAATAAGAGTTGATGGAGGAATGATAAATAATAATAACTTTCTTCAAAGTTTATCAGATGTAACGCAAGTAAAAATTATCAAACCAGAAAATATAGAAACCACATCTCTTGGCGCAGCTTATTTAGCAGGACTTAATTCAGGATTAATTAACAACATAAATGAAATAAAAAGATTTTGGAAAAAAAATAAAGAAGCTAAACCAAAAACTAATAAAATAGTTATGCAGAAAAGAATTAACCATTGGAAAAAAACTATTAAAAACTTGATATCACTTAATAATTAAGTTGCTTAATCCAATTAGACAACTCTAAAGTATGGCTATTAATATTAATTAGATCTTTATATTTTTTTAAATATTGTTCTTCTTGATTATTTTTATAATTTGAAAAAAATTCTAACTCTTCATCAAAAAATTTTTTTTCAGAAAAAGCTTTTTCTTTCAATAATATATCCTCTCTCTGTTTCATTAAACCAGCAATCCATAATGGATCAAATTCTGGATGATACTGAACTGCCCAAATACTAGAGTCATTTATTTTAAAATCAATTGATTGAACTTCACTTTTTGCATTAGAAGCCAATATAGAAGCATTGGAGGGTAAATTTTCTGTATCATCATAATGCCAACAAAAAGCATCGAAAACTTTGTTTTTTCCTTCATACATAGGATGTTTAAAACCCTGATTATTGATAGTAATTTCTTTTGCCACTACAGCTTCTAAGCCATTTGGATTTTTTCTAATTTTGCCACCTGCAGCAGTTACTAAAACATGTAAACCCCAACAACTTCCAAATATTTTATTTTTTTTTGTATAGAGATTTTTTGCAAGCTCAATCTGTTTTATTATTGATGGTGTCATATCGTATATATTAAGTAAACTTCCTGTCCAAGCTATGCCATCAAAATCATCTAAACTAACTCCAAAAGGTAAATATTGATCTTTAATAGAGGGATGAACTACTAAAATATTTAAATTATTTTTTGATAAATCTTCTAAAACATTTTTGTATACTTCATACTGTGTATACATACCCATTTTAGTATATCTCTCAGAGGCTTCCCTCTCATTACCATCTACTATAAGAATATTCATATTTTGCTCTTTATTTTTTCTTCATATCATGAAATATAAAAAAAAATGAAAATTAAATTAGGAATAGCACCGATCGCATGGAGCAATGATGACATGCCAGAACTAGGAGGTGATACACCTATAGAACAATGCTTGGAAGAAGCTTCTTTAGCAGGATTTACAGGTATAGAGCTTGGTGGAAAATTTCCAAGAAATCCAGGAATTACAAATTTTTTACTCGATAAATATAATCTCAAAATGCCAGGTGGATGGTATGGATCTCTTTTAAGAAATAGGTCTGCTGAAGAAGAATGGTCTGCGATGCAAGATCATTTAAACTTACTTAAATTGGTCAATGCAGACGTATTTGTTTTTGCTGATGTATCAGGATCAATACAAGGTGATCAAACAAGAAAATTATCAACTCGACCTTATGTAGAAGATGATGAATTTATTAAATATTGCAAAAAAATAAATGAAATTTCTAACCGTTTATATGACGAAGGTATTCCAATGTCCTACCACGAACATATGGGAACAATTATACAAACAGAAAATGATGTTGATCGATTTATGGACAATACAAATGACAATACTTTTCTTCTTTATGATACTGGTCATTTGCTTTTTGCTCAAGCAAACTACGAAAGAGTGTTAAAAAACTATGTTCAAAAAATTAATCATGTACACTGCAAAGATATACGAAAAGATATTTTAGAAAATTCACTCAAAAATGATCTTAGTTTTAGAGAATCTTTTTTAGATGGTGTTTTTACCGTACCTGGAGATGGATGTATTGATTATGAGCCACTATTTAAAATTTTGCATGAAAATGATTATGAAAAATGGCTAATAATTGAAGCTGAGCAAGATCCAAAAAAAGCTAACCCATTTGAATATGCCAAAATTGGATATAATTACTTATCAAAGAGTTTAGCTAAAACAAATTATAAACATTAGATTACTATTATTTTATAAAAATATAGCAATCTCTTAAGAAATAAAGAATAAAAAGTTTCCGAAATTAAGTCTGCGATACCCTTATGTGTGGATTATACTTCCATTCTAAATATTTAACAAATTGAACCATTAAGAAATTTAAAAATAAATACAAAATACCTGCAGCTATAAATGCCTCCACTGGAGCAAAGGTTTTTGCCATTATTTTTCTCGCAATACCAGTCATCTCCATATAAGTTGTAAGACTCACTAAAGAAGTTGCCTTAACCATTAAAATTAACTCATTTCCATAAGATGGCAAAACTTTTCTAAGAGCAATTGGTAAAATTACCTTTCTTAAAAGCATTAATTTATTAAAGCCTAAAGACAATCCAGATTCAATTTGTCCTTTTGTGACAGATTGTATACCGCCTCTAAAAATTTCACTACCATAAGCCACAGTATTTATAGTAAGTGCTAAAACCCCACACCAAAATGGTTCTCTAAGCAAGTACCACAAAAAACTCTCCCGAATAAACTCAACAGAACCTAATCCAAAGTAGATTAAATATATTTGAACTAGTAAAGGAGTACCTCTAATAACAAAAATATAACTTGCAATAGTTTTAGATAGAAGTTTATTTTCTGAAACTCTTCCTATTGCAAATATTAGAGACAAAATAAAACCAACTGGAAGTGAAATAATCAATAGTAATAAAGTATTATCTAGTCCTAATAAAACTTCAATAAAATTTCTGAATAGTAAAGATTGATTTAGATAATCTGTAATATTTTGCATTATTTATATCCTTTAGAATAATTTAATTCTAAAACTTTAAAAAATTTTCCAGAAAAAGTTGTAAGAAACAAATATAAAAAAGCCGCTGTAATAAGAAAAGTTAAAGGAGAATGCTCTACATTAGAAGCAATTCTTGTTTGTCTCATTATCTCAACTAATCCAGTAACAGATATCAAAGATGTATCCTTAAGTGTGATTTGCCATACATTGCCAATGCCTGGTAAAGCATGTCTTAATATTTGAGGGCCCATAACTTTAAAAAAAATTTGTATTTTGTTAAGCCCTAAAGCTTTAGCGGCTTCTACTTGCCCTTTGTTGACAGCTAAGTATGCAGCTCGCAGAACCTCGCTTGAATAAGTGGCAGATATAAAAGCTATCGCAATTGTGCCAATTGTTAAAGCATTTAATTCAATATATCCATTATAGCCAAAAAGTTTAGCGATACTCATAATTACGGAGTTTCCTCCAAAAAAAATTAGATAAATAACCAACAATTCAGGCACACCCCTTACAACAGTAGTATAAAAATTAGCAATAAAACGTGTAATTTTATTAGTAATTAACTTCGCCCAAACTGTAATAATAGCCAAACATAAACCAAGACCCATTGAAAGAATGCTGACTGTAATTGTCATTAAGGTTGCAAATAAAAATTCATCACCCCATCCTAAATCACCAAATATTAATTTTTCAAATTTAAACATTAATAAAATTCATATCTTCAATGGTTTTAATAACTCTAGAAACCTTAATATCCTCTACTCTATCAGAATTAAGCTCAGATGATGAAATAGTTATTAAGTTTTTTATTTTTGGAGTAAATTTTTTTGCGTCTTTTGGTCCAAATAATTTGATTAAAGGGCAATAATTTGTAGAAAGCATATGACTAACACCACTATCATTTGAAATAGCAAATTTTAAAAATTTTGTAGAAGCCATAATTATTTCAATATTACTATAGTTACTTAATAATAATTCATTTTCTAAAAAAATTGCTTTTT
>CAYQFB010000058.1:0-5160 GCA_964416705.1 uncultured Alphaproteobacteria bacterium | reverse complement strand
CCAACAACAATTCTTTCAATCCCATCGTATATGAGTTGGGTCACTGCAAGGCCTTTATCTCCTGGATAGGCTTGCCATTCACGCAATAACGGAAGTTGTCGAACAGCGGTCGCCTTAGCTGGATTTTGGTTATAAAAATCTTTAAGGATGATTTCATTTGCAGCTTTATTTGGCGGCATGTACCCCGTAGTACGAGCAACATCAGCTGCCCCTTCACCGGAAGTTATAAACTTTAACCATTTCCACGCCGCGTCGAGTTGTTTTGGATCTTTAGAGGTGGAAACCATTAAGGCTGAGTTGCCTCCAGCTGGAAGACCTTTAGGATTTTCGCCGATTCCTGGAAACTCGTTTGTCACCAGTTTAAAAGGACCCTTTGCGCGTTCAACTGCACCAACAGCAGATGTTGACCAATACATCATTCCGATTTCACCCGCGGAAAATGATTTAAGGGCAGCTTTCCATTCGAGATTTTGCATATCGCACCCGCGGAAAAGGGATTTCATTGTTTCGAGAGCTTTTAGACCCGCAGCTCCGTCGAAATTAACATTATTGCCCTTAACGGTTGGTTCACCCTGAGACCACATAAGAGCCTGCAAAAACCAATTACCCGTAATATTCCAGCCCCAAAACATAGGGTTTTTAACTCCGGATGACCGAAGTTTCTTACAGGTATCAATGACTTGATCCCAGGTGCGCGGTAGTTGGCTAACTTTTGTAATACCAGCCTTTTTCATAAGGTCCATATTGTAATAGCCAACCGGTAGCGAAATTGAAAAAGGCAATCCATAGACTTTCCCGTTAAAAGTTCCTAGATCGAGCATGGCCTTATGGTAACCGTCTTTTGCAAAATTTGCCTCTTTTGCAATAAATGGTTCAAGAGATCTCGCGATACCTTTTTCAACAAAAATAGCCTGACGGTTAAGGCCTTGCATCGTCACATCAGGCAACTTGCCCGACACAGCCTCACGCAGAACGGTATTAGTGCCATCTTCATAACTCTCGTAGGCCGCCCGCATTTTTATTTCTATATTTGGGTGCGCCTTTTTGAATTTTTTTATTTGTTTTTCATAGGTCACATCAAATAGATGAGGGTAAGGATACCCAAATTCGACGACAATTTTGTCAGCTGCAGCAGCTGTTGTCGAAATAACGACTGCGAGAGCTGAGGTCATAAGTAAGCTTCTCATATCTTCTCCTCCTTGTTTGTAGAAGCATATACTACTTCTAATCGTATCATGATGGAAAGATCACGCATTACGGCGTCAAACCTTTATCCATCCTAAAATCCGGATTTTTTCCGGAAATTTCTTGAAGGTAGCATAGTAAAAAATGTGACACTTCTATTTCATTCCACTAAGCGTTATCCCTTCGATAAACCGTTTTTGAGCAAGTAAGAAACCAACGATGAGAGGTGTTACAATTATCGTAGCTGTCGCCATCATTGGGCCAAAGTTATCCCCGTCCGCATCGCCTTTGAATTCCCTTAATCCGAGGGGGGGCGTAAATAAGTCTCTATTGCCAGTGATTACAACTCGCGGCCAAAAATAATCATTCCAGTGTGCAACAACGGAAAAAATTGCAAAAGCGAGTAATGCAGGTATTGCTGTTGGCAGCATTACTTTCCAAATAATGCCAAACTCGGTCATGCCGTCCATTCTTGCGGCATCAACCAAGTCATCCGGGACCGTTTTGAAAAATTGCCGCATCAAAAAGATGCCAAAAACCGAAATTGTCCATGGGATCACCAAGGCACTATAGGTATTAGTTAGCCCGGCTTTAGAAAGCATAATGTAAAGTGGTAGCGCAATCGCATGGACAGGAATTAGAAGACAAAATAATACCATCCCAAAGACAACCTCTCGGCCCCACCATCTAAGTTTTGAAAGTGCATATGCACATGGAAGGGCAACCAGCACCTGAATAATAAAAATTGATACGGTAACGATAACACCGTTCAAAAGGTATCTCAAAAGTGGCGCTTTTTTAAAGGCCTCCGTATAATTGTATATAATTGGTGTAACTAGGCAGTCCTCAGGGGCATTGCCTAGTTTTATACAATAGTCGTCCCGGAATTTTTCTTGTGATCCGAAAAACCCCCCCTTATTTGTCATGATTTCAGAGGGTGATTTCATGGAATAACTAAGCATTGAATAAAATGGAAAAATGACAATAAGCGCGCCTACTATTAAAACGGCGTGCTTCCAGGATTCATGCAACAATGAATTTTCAGTCATTAATAATGAACCCTTCTTTCCACGAGATACCGTTGAGCAAACGTCAGGATCATGACGAAAATTACAAACACGACGGTGATGGCTGAGCCAATTCCTACTAGACTTTGTTGTATTGCTTTTTCATAAATTGCGTACATTAGCATATAAGTGGTCTTGACTGGGCCACCAGCGGTGAGAGCTTCCACGGTATCAAAAACTTGAAAGGACCGAATAGTTGTAATGGTAACAACAAAAACGGTTGTGGGCCCAAGCATCGGCCACGTAACGAGACGAAAACGTGACCAAGCACTCTGAGCACCATCCATTTCTGCAGCATGATAAAGATCACGTGGTACGGACGTCAGTCCCGCTAGATAAAGAACCATATTAAATCCAAATGCCTGCCAAATACCGATGAAGCATATAGTCCACAGCGCATATCGCTTGTCGCCCAGCCATAGCGGAAAATTTCTATCGCATCCACTTTTGAACCACGAAAGACTTTCTAAAAAAGTACCGCAGCTCTTTGCCAAAGTTTGGTTTATAAGTCCAATAGTCGGATGTAGTGTAAATTCCCATACGATGGCCATTGCTAGTAGCGCAGCCATTACGGGTAAGAAATAAATGGCTTTATATATATCACCAAATTTTTTCAGTGAATTTATTAACAATGCGGCCCCAAGGCCTAAAGCCATGGAAACTGGGACAACGACCAATACGTAGGTTACAGAGGCGCTTATCATTTTATTGTAAGTTCTTCGGGTTACCAATTTTGAATAATTCTCAAATGAAACCCAGTTAAACGTTTTGTTACCTAAAGAATAATCGGTAAATGACAACCAAGAGGCGACCACAACGGGAACAATTAAGATAATAATCATTAGGATAAACGCAGGCGCAGCAAATGCATAACCAGTTAGGTTAAACCGGTCTATTTTACTGAAATTAGTTGGGTTATTCCCAGGGTCTGATAATGCCATTAACTTAATTCGTCATTAAAGTTGATGCGGTTATGTTCTTTAGTAAAAGCAAAACAATTTCCGGATGTTAACGTTATTTTGATATCATCGCCAATCTCAGCCCCATTTATTTCTTCAGGGCGCGTTCGCACGACAATGGTGTCATCAAAACCATCAATTAAGCCGTGGAGATAAAAATCAGCCCCCATATTTTCTTTGTGTATTATTTTGTAGGACCAACTATCTCTAGCGTCACTCCTAGGTAGGCATTGGAGGTGCTCTGGTCGAATGCCAATTAGTATTTCTTTGTTTTCGGAATTAATTTTTCTTTCGATGCAAATGCCAAATAAATTAACCCGATTATCACTATCAATTGTTGCGGGAAGAACATTCATCTTTGGACTGCCAACGAATTCCGCCACACGTAGGTCCTGCGGATTTTGATAAATCTCATTGGGCGCACCAAGTTGTAAAATTTGCCCATCCATCATTACGGCCATTCGATCGGACATCGTTAGTGCTTCGGCTTGATCATGAGTGACGTAAACGAATGTAGTATTTAATTTCCGATGTAAACTAGCTAACTCTGCTCGCATATGGACACGGAGTGCCGCATCTAGGTTAGAAAGAGGCTCATCCATCAAAAAAGCAGTTGGGTTTCTGACCATGGCGCGACCGACGGCGACCCGCTGTCTCTGCCCACCAGATAACTGGCCGGGCTTTCGCTCCATTAGGGGCTCAATCTGCAGCGTTTCAGCCACGTGGGATACGGCTTCGTCAATTCCTCGCCTTTTAGGGCCATAGCCTGGCATAAAACGACCGATGAATGGCAGGCGTTGGGAAAATGTCAGGTCTCGGAGTAGGAGGGGTGTTGCAAGATTTTTCCCTACACTCAAGTGCGGGTAAAGAGCATACGACTGGAAAACCATCGCCAGGTCACGTTTGCTCGCTGGTAGTTTGTTGACGACTTTTTGTTCAATTTCTACATCGCCCTCGGTTTGTTGTTCAAGACCGGCAATAATCCTAAGTAATGTTGACTTTCCACAACCACTTGGGCCAACTAGAGTTAAAAATTCCCCGTCTTTAACGTCAAGATTTATGCCGCTTAAGGCTGTTACGTCCCCGAATGATTTACATATGTTTCGTAGCGCAATTTCTGCCATATTTAACCTTAATGCAGCCCAAAATTTCCCATGAATTGGAGCTTATACTTAATGTTAATCGAGGGACCCTTCCATGGCCGTAATAAATTGCGGCCACGATCATATTAAAAACTAGTCACTATTCACAAAACTGACAACAGTCATCTGATTTGCCAACTGAGTTAAGCACCCGCTGAAATATTTTGAATTATTGCTCCAGTTCTTCTTAAAACTATTACCTTAAACATTCTGTGCTTTACTAAGATAGCATGCCGAAGGAGGACGGATGATACTTCTGATAATTTAGATCTGTCAACTGCTCCGCTCGAATACCGGCATGTGTAGCCGGCAACCACCTGGTCGGAACTGCTCGAACACCACATCGCCCACAGGAACTCGCACATCTAGGAGGTCATACACGAGCCCAACGAGTTTTGCTGGACCGGCAATCTCAATAACTGGAATGGGCGAGACGATCAGAGAGGGGCGCCACGACATTTGCGTATAGGGTCACAGATCCTGAACGTTCTGGTGTCGTTGAATTTAGTGATGAAGATTTGCCAGTAGGATTTGAAGAAAAGCCTATGGAGCCAAAATCCGCTTGGGCTGTAACGGGTCTATATTTTTACGATAGCGTCGTGATTGAAATTGTTGATATTCACCAAGCCTATTTGAAATCCGGCAACATGTCGGTGGAACGTCTTGGCCGTGGGATTGCATGGCTTGATACTGGGACACACGATTCGCTTTTACAGGCGGGACAATTCGTGCAAACCATCGAACAGCGCCAGAACCAGAAAATAGCGTGCCTAGAAGAAATTGCCTTGCGTATGAACTATATTGACG
>CAYQFB010000057.1:0-5182 GCA_964416705.1 uncultured Alphaproteobacteria bacterium | reverse complement strand
ATTTGCAGAAATTGTTGGTTTAACTGGATTTTCAATTAGTCGCACCCCTACTCTATTAATATTTTTTGAAATTTTAAATTTTTTATTGAAAAATTTATTTATCATAGAAATTTTAAAGTAATTCATCTGAGAACCTTTTATAACTCGAATTTTATTGTCATAGAAATTTTTAATTGGAAGAGAAAGTGATCTATTTTTGAAACTTGGTACCTTTAAAATTTTAAATTTATCTAAGTCATTTATTTTCTTGCCTTCATTTATTCCTAATGAGGAACTGATAATAGTACTCTTGTATTTAGAAGAGCTTTTTGTATTGAGATTTCCTTTGAAAATCAAATAAGCATAATTACTATTTATTGTTTGATTTAACTCTAAAATATCACCTTTTTTCAAAACATAACTCTTAAAGCATTTTCCTAATAAAATATTAGAATTGCTTGTAATTTTGAAATTAATATTTCCAGAAACTAAAAAAATAAAATTACCTTCTATAATTTTTATTTTTGGTCCAAATTTACAAATTTCAAAAGTTAAATCATCTTTTTTATTATCCATAATAAGATTTCCAATTTTTGAAAGAAAATAATCCATAGGGCCACTTGTAGTAATTCCAAAATGTTGAAGATTATTTATATTCTCCCCTTGTAGAGAAGTTATTAATCCACCTCTCAAAAACTCAATTTTAGTTTCACTTATCATTCTTAAAAAATTCTTTTTTTGAAATATTTTGAAATTTCACAGTATCTCCAGGATTAAGAATTGGTGTGTTGCTCTTTTTATTGAATAAATTAAATTTTGACTTCCCTATCAAATTCCAGCCTCCAGAGCTTTTATTGGGATAAATAACGCTAAGTTTATCTACAACACCAACTGAACCAATTGGAATTGATATTCTTGGGCTTTCCAATCTTGGTAAAGATTTATTAATATCCAATAGTCCTAAAAAAGGTAAACCAGGCATGAATCCTAACATAAATACATTAAAAATATTTGATGAATGTAAATTAATAAATTCATCAAAATTCATAGAAAACGCATTTTCTATTTTTTTGTAATCTAATGCATATTCTTCATCGTAACACATTGGAATTAAATGTTGAATGGATTCTATCTTATAATCATTATCAATTAGTTTTAAGTTTTGAATTAAATTTTCTATATCTTTTTTAAAATTAATATCATATACAATTAATAATTTATTAAATGAGGGTACAACATTAAAAATATATTCAAATTTATTATTTATTAAATATTTGAAATGAGAAATAACTTTTTTATTTGTATTAATATTGATGTCTTCACCATAATTCAGTAAATATGATTGTTCACTAGTCTGTTGATAGGTGATAAACATAAAAATATATTACAACTAATTTTATAAAATGGAATTAAATATAAATTGTGATTTGGGAGAAAAATCTGAAGTATTTGATGCTGTGAATGATTATGAACTTTTAAAAATTATTAACACAGCTAATATTGCCTGTGGTTATCATGCAGGGAGTAAAGAAATAATAAATGAAACAATTATTAATTCAAAAAAATTTGGTGTTAGCATAGGTGCGCACCCAGGATTTAATGATAGATTAAATTTTGGAAGAAAAAGATATAATTTAACCAGTAAGCAATTAGATAAATTAATCTCTGAGCAATTAGAAATTTTCAGTGAAATTGCGAAATCACAAAACTATGATTTCACCCATGTAAAACCTCATGGAGCACTAAACAATATGGCCTGTGAAGACTATGAGATTTCATTACAAATTGCTAAATCTATTAGTACTTTTGATAAAGATTTAATTTTTATGGTTTTGCCTTGTACTCAAATGATCATTGCTGCTCAAAAACTTAACTTAAAGTATGCTTGTGAGATCTTTGCAGATAGAAATTATAATGAATCTGGACTATTAATTGATAGAAAAAACTCAAACTCTATGATTAATGATCCTAAGGTTGCAATAAATAATATTTGTGAAATGTTAGAAAACAAAGGAATTAGAACTATAGAAGGAAGATTCTTAAAAACTGAAATCGATACTATATGTGTACACGGTGATGGTAAAAATGCTGTTGGAATAGCAAAAACAATAAAAGATGGTTTAGAAGATAAAGGTATAGACTTCAAGCCATTAAATATATTAACAAAATTTATTTAAATGATTTTACTACAGGGAATAATATCAGGATTGTTTGCTACTATTATGTTTGACTTATTTCAAATCTCTCTAAATTTTGGTTATGGTATTGACAAGCCAAAATGGAATTTATTAGGAAGATATTTTTTAGGATATAAAGAAAGCAAATTTATTAGAAAAAATCTTATCGATGATGAGGAATTAGAGAATGAATTATTATGGGGATACTTTTTTCATTACTTAATTGGAATAATATATGGAATAGTTTTTGTAATTCTAAATTTCTTATTATTTAATTATCCATCTATATTACTGGCTTACATTTTTGGTTTTAGTACTGTTCTAGGTGCATGGTGTTTCTTGATGCCTTTTGCATATAATTTAGGTTTTTTTGCATCAAAAAGTGAGCAGAGAATTAATTTACTAACTCAGAATTTAATAGCACATTTTGTTTTTGGTACTGGCTTGTTTATAGGATTATATATTTTTAATTAAGTTTATATATCAATTATTTATAAAATATTTTTAATCAATTTTATCAATTTTAGCTGCTATTATAAAATCATTGATTGATAACCCTTGAATTGCATGTGTATGGAGCATGATGAGTGAATATCCCCATCCAAGAGAAATATCAGGATGATGACCTTCTAAATCAGCAAGTTCACCTACTTTATTTGTAAAATTAAGAGCTTGTTTAAAAGTTTTAAAATTAAATTTTTTATAAATCATTTTTTGCTCATCATTTACTGACCAATTATCTAGTTTTGATAAATTTTCACTAATTTGTTTTTCATCGAATTTTAGAGTATTGCCAGAACAAGATTGGCATTGTTTATTTTTTAATTCTGTTGTCATTAAAATTTAGCTCCTATTTGGTTAAGTTCCATCTTATAAAGCGAGCTTGTAGCTGTAACATACAAAATATTCCCTTCTTTTCCACCAAACTCTAAATTAGATACTAATTCAGGAACTAAAATTTGCCCTATCAATTTATTATCAGGATTAAAACATTTTATAGCTTTACCAGCACTAGTCCAAATATTACCATCTTTATCAGATCTAAAGCCGTCAGAAAAAAAAGGTTTAAAATCATATACTAATTGTTGATTGATTATACCATCATCAAGAACATCAAACACATACAAACATTTTATATTTTCACCAGTATCAGCAATATATAATTTTTTTTCATCATGGGAAAATGCAATTCCATTTGGTCTATCAAGATTTTTAGTCATAACATCTAATTTGTTTGTATGAGGATTAAATCTAAATACATAGCAACCATCATATTCTTGTTCACCTGGATAACCTTCATAATCTGATAAAATACCGTATGGAGGATCAGTAAACCAAATTGTATCATCAGACTTGACACATATATCATTAGGAGAATTTAATTTTTTTCCTTCGAATGAATCTACTACAATTGATACATTTAAATCATCATCAGTTTTGTAAACGCAACGACCTCCATGTGAACATGATATTATATTTTCTTCATTATCAATTGTATTTCCATTACAAAAATTAGAAGGATTTCTAAACTCTGAAACTTCACCATTGATTAATTTCATCATTCTATTATTTGGGTTATCACTCCATACAAGCATATCTTTATGTGGGATATAACATGGGCCTTCAGCCCATAGTGTACCATCGTAGACTTGAGTAAATTCAGCAGTTTTAAGATAACTATTAAATAAATTAGAGTTTTCAACATGTTCCATTACAGAGTCTTTATATTTATAAACTGTAGGACTAAAATCTTTCTTAGTCATTTCGAACCTCTATCCCTTTTTTCTTTTTATTTATATCAACTAGAACTGCAGGGAAACCTTTAGTTTGTAAACTTTCATCACAATCCTCTTCAAGTAATTTGACAATACTTGTGCTAAAGGATCTTTTGCCTAATTTTCTTTGTCCACTTATAAAAATCCTTAACATTAAATTACTAATTTGTGCAGGAATTTTAAATTTTTTAGTTAGTTTATCAAAGAGTCCTACATCCTTACAAACTAAATCCATTGTAAAACCAACATCATATGAGCCATTTAAGATAACTTGGCTCTCTGTTTCATGAACAAAACTGTTACCTGAACTGATTTTTATTCCATTATATGCTGTTTTAAGATCCAGTCCGTATTTTTTACAAACCATTAGAGCTTCACCTATAGCTAAGAGATTTATAGAAGCTAAATAATTTGTTACTACTTTAAGGGTTGAAGCGTTACCAATTTTACCACAGTGTAAAATTTGATGGCCAACGCAACTTAAGATTGGAAACGCTCTTTTAAACGTTTTTTTGCTTCCAGCAACTAATATAGATATATTGCCACTTTCAGCTCTGTGTTGACCTCCCGTTATGGGGGCCTCAAGTGCTGCAGCTTTTTTTTTAAATACTAAATTAGATAACATTTTCATATCTTCTTCATCAGTTGTGCTCATTTCTATCCAGAGGTGATATTTATTTAAAAAAGGAATAGAATTAAGTAAAACATTTTTGACTGAATTGGGTGATGGTAAACATGTTATGAAAACTGTTACGCTACTAATTAATTCCTCAATTGAATTACATAATATAGCACCTTCAGAAACTAATTTTTTTGATGTTTTTTTATTTAAGTCAAAAACATACAAACTATATGTTTTGTTTTTTAGAATGTTATAAGCAATTTTACTACCAACATTACCTAGACCAATGAAGCCAATTTTTTTATCTTTCATAACTCAATAGTCATGCCATCATATGCTGGTTCAATATTTTCAGAACATTTTGAAAGCAACTCTTCATAATCCAAAAGAGCTGTCATATGAGTAAATAAAGTCTTTTTGGGCTTTAAATATTTAATGTATTCATTAATTTGATCAAATCCTGCATGAGAAGGATGTGGATCATATTTAAGCAACCCTACAATCCATAAATCTAAATCTTTTAACTTATCAATATCATTTTCATAAAAATTTTTTATATCAGTTGAATATGCAAAATTATCAATTCTATATGTTTGAACATCTATAGATCCATGATTATGTTTAAAAGT
>CAYQFB010000056.1:0-5355 GCA_964416705.1 uncultured Alphaproteobacteria bacterium | reverse complement strand
TAAGACGTTTTGGCTATTTTGTAACAGAATCAAGTGAGCATTTTGCAGAATATGTACCCTGGTTTATTAAACAAAATAGACAAGATGTAATTGATAAATATAAAATTCCTATCGAAGAATATATTGATCGCTGTAAATACAATATTAATCTTTGGGATCAATTAGAGAAAGACATGACTCCAATTTATGAACAACCACTTAAAAGAAGTAATGAATATGCATCCTTTATTATAGATGGAGTTATTAATAATAATGAGATTACTATTAATGCAAATGTAATGAATGATGGTTATATAGAAAATCTTCCCTCAAATTCTTGTGTAGAAGTGCCATGTTTAATTAATTCAAACGGATATTCTCCTCAAAAATTTGGAAAATTACCTGAACACTTAGCAGCGCTAATGAGAACTAATATTAATGTTCAAATTCTTACTGCTGAAGCAGCTTTAACAAGAAAAAAAGAACATATTTATCACGCTGCAATGTTGGACCCATTAACTGCAACAAATCTTACCATTGATGAAATATATTCTATGACAGATAAAATGATTGAAGCCCATGGTAATTACTTACCTAAATATAATTAGGAATAATTTAATCTAAATCTTAATTTTCATCAAATCTTCGCCGATAATTGGATTTTTGCCAAAATCTTTTTTTACAATAATTTTTAATCTTCCTTTATTAAATTGTGTTGGAACAAAGTGAGTTAAAACTAATTTTTTACATTGGGTTATAAAAGCTACTTTGCCCACTTCAGATGAAATTGTATGATAACTTTTTACATTATGTAAAGTTTTTTTTGTTCGCATCTTATTAGTTTTAATAATTTCTCCTTCAATAAAAACCTCATGCAGAAGTACGTCTGATTTTTGCGCATATTTCATCAAATTTTCACAAGGTTTAGTATCGCCACTGATAGTTAATTTTTTATTTTTATTAGTAAAACAAAAACCATAAGCAAATTTTACAGGCTTATGATCTACCTCGAAATATTTTACATTTATATCTTTTATTTTTATATTACCTGAGTCTTTAAATTCAATTACATCAATTTCAAACGCTTTTGCAGTTGCTCTGGCCTCATAAGATATTCTTAACTTTCTCTCATCACTCCAAGCATCCATAATTTTATTTACAAATTTTTTTGTTCCTTTTGGACCAAATATTTTCCAGGATTTTGTTCTGTAAGAATGCCATGATGAAATTATTAATTGATAAAGATCAACTGCATGATCTGAATGAAGATGTGTAAAAAACAATGCATCAATATCAGCTGATGATACTTTAAGTTGATGAAGTCTTTGTGTTACCCCTGAACCACAATCAACTAAAACTTTGGTTTTTTGTGAAGTTATTAAGTTAGATGGTCCAAATCGTTTGTGATCAACACTTGGACATCCTGTACCGAGCAGGGTTAATTCCATTTATTCGTCTAAGAATGTTTTAAGTTTTCTTGCTCTAGTTGGATGTTTTAGTTTACGAAGTGCTTTAGCTTCGATTTGACGTATTCTTTCTCTCGTAACACTAAATTGTTGACCAACTTCTTCTAGAGTATGATCACTATTCATACCAATGCCAAAACGCATTCTCAAAACTCTCTCTTCTCTTGGTGTTAAAGATGATAAAATCCTAGTAGTGGTATCTCTCAGTGAGTTTTTAACTGCGGCATCTATTGGAATAAGAGCATTTTTGTCTTCTATAAAATCACCTAAAGAACTATCCTCTTCATCACCAACTGGGGTCTCAAGACTAATCGGTTCTTTTGCTATCTTTAAAACTTTTTTAACTTTATCAAGAGGCATATGTAATCTTTCAGCAAGTTCATTTGGTGTAGGCTCTCTTCCAATTTCTGCCATTATCTGCCTGGTTGTTCTTACAATTTTATTAATAGTCTCAATCATATGAACAGGAATTCTAATAGTTCTTGCTTGATCAGCAATTGATCTTGTAATTGCTTGTCTAATCCACCAAGTTGCATAAGTAGAAAATTTATATCCTCTTCTATATTCAAATTTATCAACTGCTTTCATTAATCCAATATTTCCCTCTTGAATTAAATCTAAAAATTGAAGCCCTCTATTTGTATATTTTTTTGCAATAGATATAACTAAACGTAAGTTTGATTCAATCATTTCCTTTTTTGCTCTACTGGCAGATCTTTCTCCCTGCTGTACAGTAGCTACAATTCTTCGAAATTCTCTTAGAGGCAGTTCAGCAGCATCCTGAATCTCTTTTATTTCATCAATCAATTTATTAATTTCCAAATGGTTTTTATTAATAAATTTTTCCCAATTCTTATCCTTAAGATTGAGTAAACTTTGTATCCAGTTTTTTTCAAAATTGAAATTTAAGTATTCTTCAATAAAATTTTGTCTTATAACTCCTTCGTTTACAGCAAGTCTTAACATACGACCTTCTCGAACTAATAACTTTTTATTAAGTTCATACAAAGACTCCATTAAAGCTTCAATTGTTGATGAATTAAAATGAACAGCCTTCATTGCAATAACCATTTCTTTCTGAATTTTTTTATATTTTTTTTCAGTTGATATATAACTTGCTTGACTTCTTTTTTCAGAATTTATTAGTTCGGTGCTATATTTTTGAAGTTTTTTAAAAAGCTTAGTAATAAAATCAAAATCATTTAAAACTTTTGGTTTTAGTTTCTCTTCCATTGCTGCTAAGGAAACGTTTAATTCATCTTCATCATTTTGATTATCTGCCTCACCTTCACTTTGTTCATCTTTAGAGGTTTTGCTTTCATCATTATCTTTTTTTTCATTTGAACTAGCTTCTTCGATTAATTTAAGTGTATCGCTTAGCTTGCTGTCATTAATATCTGACATGTCATAAGTTGCTTCGAGATCGACTATATCTCTTAAAAGCATTGTTCCATCTTTAATAGATTCTTTCCAATTTATGATTGAGCGTATTGTCATCGGGCTCTCACATATTGCCCCTATCATTTTTTCTCTACCAGCTTCAATTCTCTTTGCTATTGCTATTTCACCTTCTCTACTAAGAAGTTCTACAGCACCCATATCTCTAAGATACAATCTTACAGGATCATCAGTTTTGCCAGTTTGTTTCTTTCCATCTTCCCCAGACTCTTCATCATTTTTGGATTTATCCTCTTTAGCAGATTTGATTAGGGCAGAAGCCTCTTTTTCAGAAAAAATAGTTATATTATTATTTTTTAAAAACTGCTCAACTTTAGATACATTATCTTGAGTTCTAAATTTTTTTGGAACTGCTTTTTCAATTATTTTTAAAGTGTAAATGCCATCAACTTTATGCTTTGCCAATAATTTTGCTATTATTGCTTTAATATGATCATCAAATGAAACGACTTTCTTTTGTTTTTTTTGAGTTTTGACTTCAGCTTTAGTTGTATTTTTTTTTATTTTATTAGTTTTAATTTTTATATTTTTATTTGTTTTCTTTTTTTTGCTAATGGTTTTTTTTTGCGTTACCTTTTTTATCTTAGAATTTTTTTTTGTTTTTGTTTTTTTCTTTATTAATGTTTTCTTTTTTTGTTTTGACGTTTTTTTTGAGATAGTTTTTTTTACAACTTTCTTTTTTTGTGAAGATTTTTTAAGAAGACTTTTCTTTTTTTTAACTATCTTTTTTTTTGCCATGTTAATTATCTTTAAAATTTTCCTCTAATTCTTTAGATATCTTCTGAAGGTCATCCCAATTCAAAGAAGTACTATCTTTCTCAAAGGTAATTAGGCTTTTATTTATTTTTTTCAAATTTAAAAGCCTTGTATTCAAGTTTTTTGAAGATTCTTGAATTTCTTTTAAGGTAGCATCTGGTTCATATTTTTGGCTTGAATACGGGAAAAGGTTATAAATACTGGGATGTAGTATCTTAGATTCCAAAAATTGCCTGATTTCTGTATCAAATGAATTAAGAATTTTAGATGTATTTTTATTAATAATTTCTTCTTTTTTCAAATTAATAAGAATATTTTTTTCAATGTCGTTAAGTTCAATATTTTGAAAAATACACTCAACTATTTGAGTCCTTACTTTTGAGTGATTAATAGCACTGGCAATAAAAGAATATATTTGTTTCTTTTGCAAAGAACTTATTTTTTTTGGAGCTGTTATTATATCATTATTATTATTTATAGTTCTTAATTTTTTAAAAAATAATGATTTGAATTCATTTTTATAAAAATATTGTATTTTTTTATCTTTTATATTTGCAATTAAATCGTCAAGATATTTGTCATAGGAAATTTTTTTATCTGCATCATCAAGTAAAATTCCACTACTTGATACATCAAAGATATAGTTTAATAATTTTAAGGGTTTTTTTAAGAGACTTGCAAGTTTTATTAATTGATTATTTTTTAAAAAACTATCGGGGTCATTACCTTTAGGTAAATTAACAAATTGAAGAGATTTGTTTGGAATTAACCAAGGTAAAGACATTATTGCTGCTTTATATGATGCTCTTTTCCCAGCATCATCACCATCAAACATTATTGTTGGTTTGTCTGTATATTTCCAAGATAGCTTTAATTGCTCTTCTGTGAAAGATGTTCCAAGAGGCGCTACTACACTTTTGATATTGTTTTGATATAAAGATATAACATCCATATATCCTTCACAAATTAATAAATTTTTTTTCTGCCTTGCAGAGTCCTTAGCTAAATTTAAATTATATAACATATTTCTTTTTTTGAAATAATTACTTTCTGGAGAATTTATATATTTAGGATTTGACTGATCTAAAACACGCCCACCAAAGCCAACAACCTTTCCATTAATATTTGTGATAGGAAAAATTAACCTCTTATAAAAAAAATCTTTTACATTATTATTTTTATCTAATTTAACGACATTACTTTTTAATATATCTTCATCTTTATAAGAAAGATTTTTCAAATATTCATAAAGTGTGGTACTCTTATTATAAGAATATCCAAGTCTAAAAGTTTTTATTGTTTGATCAGATAATTTTCTATTAGAAAGATATTTTAAGCATAAATTATTTTCTAGATTTAAATTTTCCTGAAACCATTTAGTAGATATTTCTAAAATTTTAAAGTAATTGTCATCTTTTTTATATTTTGTACTACTATCAAAATTAATTTTAATACCAGCCTTATTAGCTAATTCTTTTACTGCATCTAAAAAAGTGTAATTAAATAAATCTTGATAAATTGTAAAAATGTCTCCTTTGGCACCACATCCAAAACAATAAAAAGATCCTTGGTCGTCATTTATTTTACATGATGGTGTTTTTTCATTATGAAATGGACAACAACACCAAAAATCTTTTCCTTTTTTAACAACTTTTGTTTTTTTTTCTAGTTCTTCTGAAATAAGTATCTTGGACTT
>CAYQFB010000055.1:0-5403 GCA_964416705.1 uncultured Alphaproteobacteria bacterium | reverse complement strand
GGTTTCAGAATTTGTTTCAATTCAAGAAGGGTGTGATAAGTTT
Source organism: uncultured Alphaproteobacteria bacterium (assembly GCA_964416705.1). Lineage (GTDB taxonomy): Bacteria > Pseudomonadota > Alphaproteobacteria > HIMB59 > CACPNW01. The sequence continues at coordinate 5,360 of CAYQFB010000055.1, read as the reverse complement.
TGCTCATTTTGCGTTGTTCCTTACACTAGAGGGCCAGAATTTTCTCGACCCGTAAATGATATTTTAATTGAAATAGAAAAATATGTTAATCAGGGCGTAAAAGAAATTATTTTTTTAGGTCAAAATGTAAATGCATATCATGGGATAGGGGATGATGGTAAATCAAAAGATTTAGCATATTTAGTAAATAAAGTTAGTGAAATAGAAAAACTCTCAAGAATTAGATATATGACTTCACACCCTATAGATATGACTGACTCACTTATTGAAATTCATAAAACAAATACGAAACTAATGCCTTTTTTACATCTTCCAATACAGTCAGGATCAGATAAAGTTTTAAAAGATATGAATAGAAAGCATACAGTTGATTTTTATAGAAAGATTGTTGATAAGCTCAGGAATGAGCGATCTGACATAGCTCTCTCATCTGATTTTATTGTAGGGTATCCAGATGAAACAGATAAAGATTTTGAAGAGACGATGAAATTTATAAATGATGTTGAGTTTGTTATTGCCTATTCTTTTATGTACAGTCAGAGACCTGGGACTCCTGCACAAAAAAAAGATAACGTTCCACTAGCAGATAAAAAAGCACGATTAAGTGCATTACAATCACTTTTAAAAGAACAGCAAAAAAATTATAATAAATCTTTTATAGGATCAAAAATGGAAATATTATTTGAAAAAAAAGGGAGGCATCAAGATCAATATATTGGTAGATCAATATATAATCAAAGTGTTTTTACTAAAAGTGACAGCAAGCTAATTAATACTATTAAAAATGTGAAAATATTAAATTCAACTGATTTTGCCTTAGAGAGTTCAATTTGAGTTATTTAAACTATTCTTTAGATATTGAGTTAAATGATAATAATTATCTTCCAAACCTTTTTGGAGTAGATGATAAAAATATTCAAATATTAGAAAAAGCTAATAATGTTTTAATTAAATACAGAGGTAATAAAATAAAAATTATTGGAACAAAATCATCTGTTAAAAATACAAAAGAAGAAATTTTATTATTATTTGAACAAGCAAAAAAAGGCCTTGATATAGATGAAGATAAAATTATGGAAACAAGAAGTATGAAAATATTAGAGATAGATCCAGAAGATCAAATGAATTTTTTTTTTCAAACAAAAAAAAGAAAAATATTGCCTCGCTCACAAAATCAAAAAAACTACTTTCAACTGCTTAATTCAAAAGATATTGTTTTTGCTTATGGACCAGCGGGTACAGGCAAAACATATCTGGCAGTGGCTAAAGCAGTTGCATCATTACAACAGGGACTTGTAAAAAAAATTATTTTATCAAGACCAGCTGTAGAAGCTGGAGAAAAACTGGGATTTTTACCAGGGGACCTCAAGGAGAAAGTTGATCCTTTTCTAAGACCAATTTATGATGCTCTTTATGAAATGATGCCATATGATCAAGTTGAAAAAAAATTAGCAAACAATACAATAGAAATTGCCCCAATAGCTTTCATGCGTGGAAGAACATTAGAAGACTGTTACATTATTTTGGATGAAGCACAAAATACAACTAAAATTCAAATGAAAATGTTTCTTACACGACTTGGAAAAAATAGTAAAATGGTTGTTGTTGGAGACAATACTCAAATTGATTTAATATCAAAAAATGAATCAGGTCTTATAGATGCTTCAATAAAACTTAAAAATATTGATGATATTGGTTTTATTGAATTAAATCAAAGAGATGTTATTAGACACGAAGTTGTAAGAAAAATTATAAATGCATATGAAGAAAAAAATTCAAACTAATTTTTTTTGTAAATCAAATCATTGGTCAAAAAGGATGTTAAAAATAAGAGAAATTGTCAAAAATATAATTAAAATCGATGAACTAGATTTTAAAAAAAACAACTCTTATATATTAAATTTAATTTTTGTAGATGATAAAAAAATAAAAAATATTAATAAAACATATAGAAAAAAAAATAAAGCTACAGATGTTTTGACTTTTGTAAATTTTATAAAAAATAATAAAAATAAAAATGAAACTTATTGTGATATATTTTTTTCAGCCGAAACTATTAAAAAAGATGCAAAAAAAAATTTATTAAATTTTTATGATCATATAACGCATTTAATAATTCATTGTTTTTTACATATTAATGGATATGGTCATAAAAAAGAATCTGAGTTTATGAAGATGAAAAAACTCGAAGAAAAAATTTTAATGTATTTTGATATAGAAAGTCCTTATCTGGTATGAATCAAGACAACAAAGAAAAACTTAGTATTTGGAAAAGTTGGTTAATTAGAAAATTATTAAATAATGACTCTTCTAAAGAAGAAATTTTAAATTTAATTGCGAATGAAGTTAGTGAAGATGATCAATTAAATAACACTGATGATAATAATGAAAAAAATTTAATAAAAAATATTCTACAGCTTGAAAATACAAGTGTTGAAGATGTTATGGTTCCAAGAGGTGAGATTATTTCAGTTGATAATAAAAAAAATTATAATCAAATTTTTCATATTATTAAAGAGGAGTCACACTCAAGACTACCAGTTTACGAAAACAATCTTGATAACATTATTGGTTTTTTTCATGTTAAAGATTTTATTAAAATAAATAAAAATAACTTTAGTTTAAAAACTATACTTCGTGAAGTTTTATATGTAGCTCCAAAATCTCCAATTTTAGAACTGTTAAAAAGAATGAGAACATCAAGAATACATATTGCGCTTGTAGTTGACGGCATTGGTGGAGTTGATGGTTTAGTTACAATTGAAGATTTGGTTGAAGAGATAGTTGGAGAAATTGAAGATGAACATGACGCAGAAGATATAGATGAAGAAATTATTAAAAAAGAGAAAAATATGCTTGAGGTAAGTGCATCATATAGGGTTGATGATTTAGAAAAATATTTTAGTATAAATTTAGATTTTGCTGATGAAGATGAAGTAGAAACTGTTGGAGGTTTAGTTTTTTCAAAGATTAATAGAATACCAAAAAGCAATGAAGAGTTTAATATTGATGACATTATTAACATAAAAGTTTTAAAAGCAAATGAAAGAAAAATTTTAACTGTGCAAATTAGAAAAACACTTAATTGATTTTATTAAAATTTTTTATCTTAGGAGTTTTATCCGCATTATTATTTCCTCCTTTTTTTATGATGCCTTTAGGACTAGTAATATTTTCTTATCTAATTAAATTATTGAATCAAATTTCCATTAAGCAAAATTTATTTTATTATTTTTCTTTAGGATTTTTTTATGGTTTAGGTTTTTTATTAGTTTTTTTATTTTGGATTCAAAATCCTTTTTTAATGAACGAGGCAACCAAGAATTTCTCAATTATAGGTTTGATACTTCCTGTTTTTTTATCAATATTTTTTGGTTTAGGATTTACCATTTATAAATATTTCAACAAAATTTATTTATTAATAATTTTCACACCTTTTATATTTTTGTTAATAGAGTTGGTTATTGCAAATATATTATATGGTTTTCCTTGGATAACTTATTCATTTATTTTATCTAATAATTTGGTAGGATTTTATTTTTTAAAATATTTTGGAGCATATATTTCAAGTTATTTAATTATATTTATATATATTTTCCCTCTTTTATTTATCTATTCTTGTAAGTTCAAAAATATAAAAAAATTTATATCTATTATTCACCTACCCTTTTTGGTAGTTTTTGCTCTTTTATTTTTTAATTTAATTTCTAATAAAGTAAATCAAAATCAAGAAATTAGCTTAGAAATATTTCAAATTTTTTCACCGATTAATAAATTCGATAAAAATTCAATACAAGTAGAGATTATTAATAAAATTAAAAAGTCAAATGCAGAATATATACTTTTTGCTGAAAATAATTACCCATATTTAATATCTGATATTAATTCTATTGATATTTTGAAACATATAAATGATAATAAAAAAGTAATAATTGGAACTACAAGAATAGATAAAAATAAATTTTATAATTCTTTTTTATTTTTAGAAAAAGATAACATACAAATTTTTGATAAACAAATACTCGTTCCATTTGGTGAGTTTCTTCCCTTTCGCTCATATTTAAAATTTTTGGAGAGCATCTCTGGAAATGTCGATTATACTCCAGGAAATAAGGAAAGAATTATTAAGTCGAGTGATCAAGTTAATATTTTACCTGTTATTTGTTATGAGGTAATTTTTAACAAAATTTTAAGAAAAATTAATGAAAAGGAAATTGATATACTTATAAATATCACTAATGATTCTTGGTTTGGAAATACATTAGGTCCTTATCAACATTTTTATCATGCAAGAATGCGTGCGCTGATTTCAAATAAATATTTATTAAGAATATCAAATAATGGCATATCAGCTATTATTGATAACAATGGTAAAGTATTAAATTTTACAAATCTTAATACAAAAAAGAGCTTTAAGTATTTATTAGAAATTAAAAATACTATTTATTTTGGCGCAATTCATAATATTTTTATATTTTATTTAATTTTTATTATCTTTATTAATTTTATCTTTTTTAGGTATAATTATAAGTATGATAAATAATTCAACTTATCGATTATATGGAAGAACAAAAGGTAGAAAAAACAATAAAAATAATGATTCCTTTTTAAAAATAAAATTAATAAGCATTGACCATAAAAAATACAATATTTTAGATATTGGTTCAGGCTTTGGAGAAAGTACAATTAAAATAGCAAAAAAGGATAAGAAAAAAATAGTTATATGTTGCGAAAAATATATCGATGGACTTAATAATCTTTTTAAAAAAGTACAAAAGGAGTTATTAGATAATATATATATTTATCAGGGCAATGTTCATAAAATGCTTGATGAATACTGTAGCAAAAATTCAATTTCTGAGGTTTGGATACTTTTTCCAGATCCTTGGCCAAAGAAAAAACATTTTAAAAGAAGATTAATTGATAAATATTTTTTTAAAAAAATAAAAACATTTCTTAAATATGGAGCAACAATAAATATAGCTTCTGACTCAAAATCATATATTTCTCAAATTCTCAGAACCATACACCAAGTAAAGGTAGATTTTTTGTGGTTAAATCAAAGTAAATCTGAATGGGAATATGATTCGGAAACATTACCTGAAACCAAATATTATAAAAAAGCCTTAGAAAATGGACTCAAACCATTTTATGTAAAGCTAAAGAAATTATAAGCTTGAGTTTTGCTTTATTTTCAATATATGGTTCAAAAAAAGTTAACGTTTAAGAGGTGGGATTTCCCGCCTTTTTTTTGGTAAATATTATGGCAAAACAAAAAATTAAGGTAATTAGAGAAGAAATGCTTCAAGTAGCAAATAATGTTGCTCAAGAAAAAAACATAGATCAAGAGTCAGTTTACT
>CAYQFB010000054.1:0-5439 GCA_964416705.1 uncultured Alphaproteobacteria bacterium | reverse complement strand
ATGCACGAATTGTAATTCAAGATCCAAGGACTTCCACGCCAGGCTTAGGATTATTGACATGGATGAAGATTCTTTATGGAAATGATGCTCAAAATAAATGGTCACAAATAAATAAAAAAATAATTTCTGTTACTAAAGGTTGGACAGACGCATATTATAATTTTTTTATGGCAGGTGAAGCAGATATTGTTTTAAGTTACTCAACATCTCCCGCAGCTCATATTATGTTTGAAGAAAATTATGACATATCTGCATCTATTTTCAAAGAGGGAAATTATCTTTCTATTGAGTTTGCTGGAATATTAAAATCATCAAAAAACAAAATAATGGCTAATAATTTTTTAGATTTTATGATTTCTGAAGATTTTCAAAAAATAATACCCTACACAAATATTATGTATCCTGTATCAAATGTTAATCTTCCTCAATCTTTTAATGAGTTGGAGATTCCTGATGTTTTGCAATTGGATCCACAACAGATAAATACTAATAAAGATAAGTGGATTAATGAGTGGCTTAATGCTTTTTAAATAAATTGTACAGAACATATAATTTAGTTGTATTAAGTTTTTTTTTCTTAATACTTTTATTTCCTTTTGTAGGTATTTTTTCTAAAATTAGTTATGATTTAGTTGAAATAATTAATGTTTTAAAAAATAACTATACTCATAGAATTATTTTTTTTTCATTTTATCAAGCTTTTTTATCTGCATTAATAAGCTGTTTATTAGCTATTCCTTTTGCACTTTCTTTAAACCGGCATAAACATTTAAAATTTATTAAGTTTATTGTCTCTTTATGTGGTTTTTCATTTGTAATTCCATCAATATTAATTGTATTTTCAGTTGTAAAAATTTTTGGATACAACGGATTATTAAATACTTATTTTAATTTTTATGATTTTATATTTATTGATAATATCTATGGATTAAAAGCTATTCTTATTGCACATATTCTTTTAAACGCCCCATTTGCAACAAGATTATTTTTTCAAAACCTAAATAATATCCCAAATAAATATTATGAAACTTCTAGCTCTCTCAATATTAATATAATAGGAAATATTATAAAGTTAGAATTACCAATAATTAAACAAAATTTATTTGCAGTTTTTTCAATAATTTTTTCATTATGTTTTTTAAGTTTTGCGATTGTAATGGCACTTGGAGGCAATCCAAGAAACTCTACTTTAGAAGTAGCTATATATCAATATGCTTTTTTTGATCTAAATTTTAATAAAGCTATAACTTTAAGTTTTATACAGATAATAATATGTATTTTATTTGTTTCAATTGGCTTTTATAAGTTCAGAGGTTCAAGTTTTTTTGAAGTAGGAAATTTACAAAACAATCATCCTCATAAAGATTTAGCATTTATTAAATTAATAGATTTCATTTTAATTATTTTATTTATCATATTTTTATTTTCACCTATAGTTATTATTTATGTAGAAACTGTAAAAAGCAATTTTTCAAATATAATTTTTGGTCCTAATTTTATTAAAGCATTTAATAACTCATTAATAATATCGATAACTACTGGCATTTTTGTAAGTTTGATTGGTTTAACTATTTCTTGCATCTTAGTTTTAAATCATAGAAATATTTTAGTTCAACAATCTATATTTTTAATTAGTTCAATAATTCTCATTATATCTCCTATTATTTTTAGTCTTGGTTATTTTATTTTTTTTCAATCTTATCTTCATCATGAATACATAAAAATTATTATTGTTATTTTGATAAATTGTATTTTTTTATTACCTTTTGCTATTTTAATTTTTTTTAATAACTTAAAAAATATTTATTTGTCATTTGAGGATTATAGAAAAACTTATCGAGTCAATTTAATAAATTATTTTAAAATAATTTTTCCCTTATTTAAAAAAAATTATCTTTATGTTTTTTCTTTCTCCACAGTTATCACATTTGGAGATTTTACTATAATCTCTTTTTTTAGAAGTAATAGTTTTGAAACTTTGCCTTCTTATTTATTTAAACTTATATCAACATATAAATTTGATGAAGCATCATTTGTAGCAGGAGTAATGTTACTAATTAGTATGATAATATATTTTTTAATTGATAATTTAAATTACCAAGGCAAACCTGACATTAAAACATGAACATAAATACTAGCTATATATCCAATTAAAATTACAGGTGTCCATTTTAAATGACCGAAGAAAGTGTAATAGCCTCTTGCTTGACCCATTAAAGCTACACCTGCTGCTGATCCAATTGACAATAAACTACCACCTACACCTGTGGTAAGTGTAACTAACAACCACTGATCAGTTACCATTTCAGGTCTCATGGTAATTACTGCAAACATAACAGGAATATTATCTACAATTGCAGATAAAATACCTACAATCGAATTCGCTATGGTAGGCCCTAATCCATCATATAATATTTCTGATACAAGTGATAAATATCCAATAAAACCTAGTCCTCCAACACTTAAAATGACACCGAAGAAAAAGAGTAAAGTATCCCATTCAGCATTTGAAATTTTTCTAAAGAAATCAAATTTATTATCTTCTCTTTCTGAGTTGTAAGTAATTTTAAGATAAAAAGAATATAAACCTAATAAGCCTAAACCGAACATCATACCAAGCATTGGTGGCAAATGTAAAATATTGTGAAAGTTTACTGCGCTAAATATTGTAAAAAGACCGAGAAAAATAATCATTCTTCCTCCTCTTTTCATAAAAACTTTTTCAGAACTTACTTCAGGACTTTCTTTTGGAATAAAGAAGTACATTATTGCTGCAGGAATTATATAATTAATTACTGAAGGAATAAAAATATTAAAAAAAGTAAAAAATTCAACTATGCCAGCTTGCCAAACCATTAAGGTGGTTATATCTCCAAAAGGACTGTAAGCACCTCCAGCATTAGCAGCTATTACGATGTTAATACAACCTAATGAAATAAATTTACGATTACCTTTTCCACATGCCATTAAAACAGAGCACATAACTAAAGCTGTGGTTAAATTATCGGCAATGGGAGATAAAAAAAATGTAATTATACCAGTAAATATAAATAACTGTCTGAAATTAAAACCTCGAGAGGTTAGTTGATATCTCACTACATCGAAAACTTTTCTTTCTTCTAATGCATTAATATAAGTCATTGCTACTAGTAGGAACAAAAACAACTCTGCAAATTCAAGAATATTATGTTCTAGTGCATGCTCAATCTCTTTTCCATAAGACTTATCACCTGAAAAATAGAAAGCAATAATACCCCATATGATAGCAGCAGATAGAATAACTGGTTTGGATTTTCTTAGATGACTAAATTCTTCAGCCATAACAACAGCATAAGCAACAAAAAAGACAGCTAAGCTTAAAAAGCCTACATAAGAAGTGGTTAAATTAATTTCCATATTTTTAAACTAAAGTTAATAACAGTTTTTTCAATCCCGAAGTCATATAAATTATTGTGCATTGCTTCGTCAATAAAAAGTGATTTTTTTGGATTATTAGCTTTATTAAATAGTAATTTACTATGGAAATGTGGGACAATCTCATCTTTTGTTCCACTTATTATCAATAAAGGGGATTTAATTTGATCTATTTTACTGAGATTATCAAACTTATCTTTAACTAGCAATTTAGTTGGATAAATTTTATATCTTTTATTAGCTACATCAGCGATTGATGTAAAAGGAGCTTCAAGAACAGTGCAAAGAAAATTATATTTTAAATTTAAATCAACAGCTACGCCTGAGCCAAGCGACTCTCCATAATTGATTATATCTTCCATATTAAATTTAGTATTATTTAAAATCCATTTAATTGTAGCCCTGCCATCCAAATACAGGTTGTTTTCCGTTGGAACTCCTTGATTGCCACTATAACCTCTCCAACCTACGATTAGAGTAGAGAAGCCTGCGTCGTTATATTTTTTAATACGATAAGCTCTTTCTCCAATATCAAATGAATTTCCATGAAAATATACCAAGATTGGTTTATTTGATTGACCTTTGAAAAACCAAGCTAAAAGGCTAATTTTATCTTCTGTTTTAATGTTTACTTCTCTAATATTTTCCAAACCATAGTTTTCAGGAGGTTTAGGCTTATCACATTTATTAAAAATTATTCTTCGTTGCAAAATATACAAAAGAAAACCGAAAAATATATATAGAAAAACTAGAAAAAATATGTAATTCATAAAAAGTAAATATACATATAATATGCCTGCATCAATAGAAGTATACAATCCGATGAGTGCCTATAATGGTGCTATTAATACATTAGAAAAAAACGGCATTAGGGCCACAAAACAAAGAAGAGTTTTAGCCAAATTAATTTTTGACAAAGGTAAAAGACACATATCTGCAGAAAATTTATTTATTGAAGTAAAGCAAGAAGAAAGAAAAATATCAATGGCAACAGTTTACAATACACTTAAGCAATTCACAAATTTGGGACTAATAAGGGAAATTGTTGTTGATCAAAATAAATCACTTTACTGTAATAACAATCAAATTCATTATCATTTATATATTGAAGATGAGGGAAAAGTAATCGATATACCTACAAAAAATATTGACTTAGACATTCCTTCAATTCCAGCATGTCTGCAGCTTCATGACATTGATGTTATTGTCAGAATAAGAACACTAAAAGATAAAAAAAGTTAGTTCAAATGTCTGATAAAAAGTTGTGGTCTCCTTCCACAACAATAAATAATATTAATCTATTTACAAACTTCATAAATAAAGAAGTAAATATAAATTCATATGAAGATTTACATAGATGGAGCATAGAAAAAAAAGAAATATTCTGGGATAAGTTTTGGCAATTTACAAATATTATAGGTGAAAAAAAAGATATAATTTTTAGAGACTCAGAAAACTTTATCGAAGCAAAATTTTTTGAAACATCATTATTAAATTATACTGAAAATTGTCTTCAAAAAAATAATGATGATGATGCTATAATTTTTTATAATGAGCAAAAGTTTTCAAAACGAGTAAGTTGGAAAAAATTGAGATCAAATGTTTTTAAAATTTCACATTATTTTAAAAGTAAAAATATAAAACAGAAGGACAGGATAGCGGCTGTCCTTCCTAATATACCGGAAACGGTACAAGCTTTTTTAGCTTGTGCTCAAATAGGTGCAATTTGGTCATCCTGTTCATCTGACTTTGGGCCAAGAGCTATCGTAGATAGATTTAAACAAATTGAACCAAAAATTTTAATAATTACTGATCATTATTTTTATAATAATAAAAAATTTGAAATTTTATTTAAAATTGATGAAATATTAAAAGAACTTACTTCAGTAAATAAAATTATAATAATTCCATACGATCATAGAAAAAATAATAAATATAAACTTAAATATTCATTTATAGTATGGAATGATATTTTAAATGATGATTATGAAATATCGAAAATTCATTATGAACAGTTTAATTTTA
>CAYQFB010000053.1:0-5510 GCA_964416705.1 uncultured Alphaproteobacteria bacterium | reverse complement strand
TAATTCCAAGAGCATTAAAACCTTCTCCAGAAAAAGGATTTAAAGAAAATTGACCCTCAGGAATAGAGAAGTATCCAAGCATACCAAAAAGAAGTAACATAACGCCAATTGGTCCTATTTCTGGACGTGCTAGAATAGGACTGTACCATTTTTTTGCATCTTGACGATCAGATTCTTGTCTTTGATTTGAATTAACCTCAGTGTTCATGTGTTCATTTAGATATTTTTTTCAATAAAAAAAAGAACCGCCGGAGGCGGTTCTTCATAAAAATTAATTATCTATCAATTCCTGCTAGAGCAGCAACTGAAGATGCATTAGACTTATCAACGAAACCAGGTCCTGATGGAATGTTAGCTCCTGGAAGAAGTCCAGCACTATTATTGTACAGGTGTAATACGATAATTGGCACATAACCCTGTAATCTTTGTTGTTGATCAATAGTAAATGACACTCTACCAGCATTGATTAAGTCCATAACTGCAGGGCTTAAATCAAAACAAGCATGATGAACTGTCATACCTAAATCAGCAACAGCTTTATCAACAGCTTCACAAACGTGAGGTCCTACTGAAAGGATTGCATCAACATCTGAATTAGCTTGAAGTGCGGCAGTTGCACGAGTTTGGATAGTTGCTGGATCTGAAGTTGTATCAGTAAATTCCATAGGTACAGCTTCACCGTAACCTTCGCATCTATCAACTAGAGCTGTGTTGTATGCTTCTTGAATCATACAAAGAGCTTTTGTAGCTCCTTCAGATTTTGCTCTTTCACCAGCTTTTTGTCCAGCAAGATATTCAGGCTGACCTACGTGCATTAATGCACCTAGTGCAGCTGAAGATTCTAGACCAGAGTTCATTGTTATTACTGGAACACCAGCAGCAACAGCAGCTTTAATAGCTGGTCCCAAAGAATCTGGATCCGGTAAAGATATTACCATTCCATCAGGTGAAGTTGCTGCAGCGGCTTGTATCGAACTCGCCATATCAGCCATATCAGCAGATGGATTGTAAATATATTCAAAATCAGCACCGATAGCACGAGCTGCATCTTCACCACCTTTTTGCACTACCGGCCAAAAAGGATCGTTTCCTTCACCGTGAGTTACCATTACGTATCTCTCAGCAAATGCAGAACTAGTAACAAAAACTAGAGCTACAATTGTTAGTAGAAATTTTTTCATAATTTCCTCCAATGTTATTTATTAATAATTAACAGAATTATTAATATTAGCGTGCCTATTTAAATCAAGTAAAAATTTAAATAAATTGTGAATTAATAAAACGTTTTACTTAAATATCGAAATTACAGAAAAAGTATCAAATGTTAATTCAATTATAAAAAACTATAAGTGTAAAAAAAACAAGTAAACAGCCATTTAATAAAAGAATATAGCTAAACTCCTTTTCTCTGCTTAATTTTACCTTCTTTATGTTCTTCAAGAGCTTTTTTATTATTTTCTGTCGTAGCATTTTCTAAAGTTGGACTTTCCCAAAATGCTGTCCCATCAAGCCATTCATAACCATGTGTTTCCAAAACAATAACATAAGTTTTATCAGATTGTTTTGCTCTCTTAAAAGCGGCCTCAAGTTCAGAAGTTGACTTTACAGTTTCACCATTTGCACCCATGCTTTTTGCATGAGCCTCAAAATCAACAAACTGCACATTTTTGGCTCTTGCTGCTCTTAAATTACAAATATATTCCTTGCCACCTTTTGCAAGTTGAAGTCTATTAATAACCATATGTCCGCCGTTATCACAAACAACAATGATAAGTTTTTGATCATATAAAACTGAGCTATAAATATCACTATTGTGAAGAAGATAAGATCCATCTCCGATAAAAACAACAACATCTTGTTCAGGTTTTGCCATTTTTATTCCAAGAGCACCTGAGATTTCGTATCCCATACAACTAAAACCCCATTCAGTTTCAAAAGTATTAAGTTGTTTTGGTTTCCATATTTGTACAACTTCTCCCACTAACCCTCCTGCTGCTGTAACTACTATATCAGAGGGATCAGCATTCCTATAGACAGCACCTACAGCATGAGCATATGAAGGTATTTCTTGATTTGTTGGACCACTTTGTTTTTGAACATAAGAGTCCCATGTTGCTCTCTCTTCAACTGCTCTTTGATACCATCCACTTGGTGCTTTCCAATCACCTAGCTCTGCAGATAATTGAATTAATCCAACCTTAGCATCACTAACAACTGGGGCGGCTCTATGTTTTGTTGTATCAAAACGTGAAGTATTGATTGACACTAAACTGAAATCTGGATTTTGAAAATTAGTCCAAGAACCTGTAGTAAAATCAGCTAGTTTTGTACCTACAGCAAGCGCCAAATCGGTATCTTTTGACAAACTATTAGAAGAGCCTTCGCCTAAGCATCCAATAGCACTTATATAATAAGGATCATCATGTTTCATACAGCCTATACCCATTACAGTAGCTGTTACTGGTATATTATGTTTTTTTGCAAATGCTGATAGCTCAACTTCTGCTTCAGAGTATAATACACCTCCTCCAGAAATAATAATAGGTTGTTTAGATTTTTTTATTTTTTCTGCAGCAGCTTTTATTTGTTTTGGGTCTGGATGAATTCTTCTAATTTCATGAATTTTTTCTTCAAAAAAAATTTCTGGATAATCATAAGTTTCTCCTTGCACATCTTGTGATATTGAAATGGTGGCAGGTCCACAATCAGCTGGATCTAGCATTGTCTGAATAGCTTGAGGCAAAGAGGATAAAATTTGTTCAGGTCTTGTAATTCTATCAAAATATTTTGATACAGATTTAAAAGAGTCATTTTGAGTTTCTGTTGGTGAATTAAAATTTTCTACTTGTTGGAGCACAGGATCAGGAAAACGACTTGAAAATGTATCTCCTGGAATTAAAAGTAAGGGAAGTCTATTGCTTAAAGCAACAGCTGCTGCGGTTACCATATTTGTTGATCCAGGTCCAACTGAAGAAGTTGCAATAAAAATTTGCTTACGTCGCATTGCTCTTGCGTACCCAATTCCAGTTAATGCCATGTTTTGTTCATGGTGACCACGATAGCCAGGAAGATCAGATTGAAACTCTTCCATAGCCTGTCCAATACAAGCAACATTTCCATGCCCATAAATTCCAAATGCACCAGGAAATAAAGAAACTTTCTTTCCATCAATAATTATTTTTTGTGCAATCAAATATTTAAATAAAGCATGCGAACATGATAATTTAACTGTTTTCATAAAATTCTCCTCAACAAAAACATATGTAATATCTATAAGAAAAATAATTTTTTAGAACTATTATTTGAATATTCTGTTATGATTTTTTATAATAGATTTGAAATTAATCCTATATAAATTATAAAAAATGTTATGAAGATAGCTGTAATTGGTGAAATACATCCAGAAGGATGGGAAACGCTTGAAAAAGCTAACTTTAATGCGTTTGAAATTGTTAATATTGAAAAAAAGAACTTAAAAAAACAACTAGAGGATGTTGATGGGATAATAATACGATCTACTCCAAACTTAACCTCTGATATTCTTAAAGATTGCAGTAATATTAAAATCATTGCACGTCATGGAGTAGGGTATGATAATATAAATTTAGAATATCTTAATCAAAATAATATTGCTCTTGGAGTAACTGGAACATCTAACGCTGTTAGTGTTGCAGAACATGTGCTAGCTTCTTTTTTATATCTTACAAAAAATATTAACTTGTCAGATGAACTAACAAGGAAAGGAGGTTTTAAAAATAAATCTTCTTTACCTGATTTCTTTGAATTATATAAAAAAAATGTTGTTATTTTCGGTTTTGGAAGGATAGGTAAAGCAGTAGCCAAAAGATGTATTGGTTTTGAAACTAATGTTTACGTGTTTGATCCATTTATTAGCAAAAGTGAAATTATTGAACATAACTGTGTACCAGTTGATAAGATTGAAGGTATAAAATTAGCTGATTATATTTCAGTGCACCTTCCACTCAATCAAGATACAAAAAATTTTATCTCAGATGAAGAATTATCATTAGTGAAAAACTCAGTTATCATTGCTAATACAGCCCGAGGAGGTATTATTAATGAAAATGCTTTGCTTAATGCATTAAAAAATAAAAAAATACTTGGCGCTTCTTTAGATGTTTTTGAAAAAGAGCCTCCTGATTCAAATCATCCGATATTTGAATTATCAAACATTTTATTATCACCACACAATGCTGCCTTAACATTGGAATGTAGAAAAAGAATGGCGATTGAGTCAGCTGAAAATATTGTTTATTTTTTAAAGAATCAAGAGAAATTAAATATAAATAATATTGTAAATAAAGAAAAATTTAAATTTTAGAGATTTAAATATATTTCACCTTCTTCTTCAATAATATCATAAATTTTTAACGAAGGAAGTTCCAAATCACTTATTGGATCGCCTGACACTATACTATATATATTTCCACAACTGGCACATTCAAGCTCTTCTCCCTCAACATTAGATTCACTTAAAAATGCTTGGTCTTCACAATGACAATGGCCTTGAGTAACAAAAAAACCTGACTCAAGTCGGAAGATAGCATAATCTATTTCTTCATGTTCGAAATTTTCAACACTTCCTACATCAATATCATCTTCATGCCCAATATGAACTGGCTCAACTTCAGAATTCATAAAAAATTTCTATGATAAATTTTAACTTTAATAAATAATTTTTTTAAATAATATGTGAATTTATCTAAATTTTAGATTTTTTCTTGATAATTGATCAATGCTACTAACACCCATTAGTATCATATCACGTTCAATTTCTTCCCTTAATTTACCAATAATCCTTTCAACACCTCTTTGTCCTCCTACAGCCAAAGCATAAAGATACATTCTGCCCCCAGAACAAGCCTTTGCTCCAAGAGATAATGCTTTTAGAACATGAGTTCCTCTACGAATACCACCTTCACAAATTACGTCAATCTTATCACCAACAGCATCAACAATATCAGCTAATTGATCAAATGGTGTAACGGATCCATCTAATTGACGTCCACCATGATTTGATACCATCACAGCACTGGCGCCTATATCTACGGCTTTTTTAGCATCTTCAACTGACATAATGCCTTTAATTGCAAAAGGTTTGCCCCAATATTTATTTATTTCTTCTGCTTTTTTCCAATCTAACTTATCATCAAGCATTTTAGTAAAATAATCTCCAACCGAAATTGAAACACTTGTTCCTTCTGCAATATGATCTTTTAACTGACTTAATTCAAATCTTTTACTTGTTACGTAATTTATTCCCCAATAAGGTTTTAAAACAAAGTCCATCATACTTCTAAGTGATAATTTAAGAGGATAGGTAAAACCGGTATATAAATCTCTTTCTCTATTTCCTCCTGAAGCTGTATCGACTGTTAAAGCTAAAGTTTCAAAGTTAGCGGCCTTTGCTCTATCAAGCATACTCCGGTTTAATCCTTCATCTTTATGAACATATAATTGAAATAACTTCGGCGTCTTAATTTCTTTTG
>CAYQFB010000052.1:0-5534 GCA_964416705.1 uncultured Alphaproteobacteria bacterium | reverse complement strand
CAATTAATAATTTTGCAGTTTTTCTATATAAAAGACCTGAGTCTATGTGAATAAAGTTATATTTTTTAGCAATATATTTTGCAATACGTCCCTTGCCCGATCCTGCAGGCCCGTCAATAGTAATTATGACTTTTTTCAAATTAAATTTCCACCAGCTCTATTAAATTGCACTTTAAAAGATGGAAAGCTTGTACTGATAGAATCTGATTGATTGATATGAAGATTACCAATTTTTGAACCTAGAACTGCAAAAGACATTGCTATTCTGTGATCAAAATCTGTTCTTATTTCAGAATTTATAATTTCTTTATTTTTTTTAGGATTAATGAAAAGATCGTTATCTTTAATTTTACTATAACAACCACATCTATTTAAATTATCATTTATTAATTCTAGTCTATCACTTTCTTTTACCCTCAATTCATCTAAACCTTTAAAATAACTAGGAGAATTTGCTTGCGATGCTGCAATTGATAAAATTGGGAATTCATCTATCATTAACTTAGCCATTTCTTTATTTAACTCACATCCACTAAGCTCTGAAGATTTTACATTTATGTCTGCAACAATTTCACCAGCTCTAGTTTTTTGATTAAATATTATTATGTTTGCGCCCATTTTTTCTAAAGCAATTAATAATCCGTTTCTGGTTGGATTAATATTTATATTTTTTAGCGTGATATTTGAATCTTTGTTTATTAATGCCGCAACAATAAAAAATGAACTGCTTGATAGATCGGCTGGAACATCAATATTTTTTGGAGTAAGATTTTTTTTTCCATTTATTATAATTTCAGAAGAATTTCCAATTTTTTTTGTTTCAATATCAGCACCAAATGTTTCAAGCATTATCTCAGTATGATTTCTAGTAATGTGTTGTTCATTAATATAACTAGTTCCTTCTGTATTTAATGCTGCTAATATTAAACCTGATTTAATTTGAGCTGAAGGTATCTCAATTTCTACTTTGCAATTATTTAAAACTTTACC
The DNA here is from genome assembly GCA_964416705.1 of uncultured Alphaproteobacteria bacterium. Taxonomy (GTDB): domain Bacteria; phylum Pseudomonadota; class Alphaproteobacteria; order HIMB59; genus CACPNW01. The sequence continues at coordinate 4,544 of CAYQFB010000052.1, read as the reverse complement.
TCTTATATGTAATGGTAATTTTCCATGTTGAGTTATAATCTCAGCACCCATTTCAGATAAAGGATTTGTAATCCTTTTCATTGGTCTAGAGGATAGAGATTTATCTCCAGTTAAAACTGATTCAAAATTCTGAGAAGCTAATAAGCCTGTTAATAATCTCGCACTCGTTCCAGAATTTCCAAGATATATTTCCTTATTAGGCTTTTTAAGAGATTCTAGTCCTTTTCCATTGATAATTATTTTTTTGTTTTCTTCTTTTATTTCAACACCCATTTCTTTAAATGCATTCATAGTGCAAAGAACATCATCTGATTTTAAAATATTTGAAATTTCACAAATGCCGGTTGAAATTGAGGGAATTATAATTGACCTATGTGATATTGATTTGTCACCCGGAATCGTAATAGCTCCATTAATTCCATTATTAGTTTTTTTACTGAACATAATTAAATTGCAAAATCAGCACCAAGATAAAATTTCTTTATCCTATCGTCAGAGATGGCTTCATTAGGGCTTCCACTAAAAAAAATCATTCCTTCGTTTACAATATAAACTTTATCCACTATTTTTAATGTTTCTCTAACATTATGATCTGTAATTAAAACACCAATATTTTTTTGTTTTAATTTTTTTATGATTATTTTTATTTCTTCTATTGAGACTGGATCAATTCCAGTTAACGGCTCATCTAGAAGAAGGTATTTTGGTCTTGAGGCTAATGTTCTTGCAATTTCTAATCTTCGCCTTTCACCCCCTGAGAGAACTATTGATTTAGATTTTCTAACATGATTAATATCAAATTCGTTGAGTAGGCTTTGTAATATTATGTTTTGTTTGTTTTTATCTTTTTCTACAATTTCAATTATTGAAAGCAAGTTATCTTCAACATTCATGCCTCTAAAAATTGATGGTTCTTGAGGTAAATAACTAATACCTTGAAGGCCTCTAGAGTAAATAGGCATTTTAGAAATCTCAATTTTATCTAAAATGATTGAACCCGTATCTGGCTTTACCAAACCCACAATCATATAAAATGTTGTAGTTTTTCCTGCACCGTTTGGTCCAAGTAAACCAACTATTTCTCCTCTATTAATTACTATGCTAATATCTCTGACAACTTTTTTATTACCATAGGATTTAGAAATTTTATTTATTATTAATCCATCATCTAAAAGTTGAAATTTATTCATTTGAGTTTTTAATTGTAACCTTTACTTTAGATGTGTTGTTAGATTTTACTTTATATGAATTTTTAAAAGTATCAAAATAACCATAATCACCAGTGATTATTTCCTGACCCTTTATGATTTTGACTTTTGAAAACAGCTCAATAATTCCTGTTTGATCATCATAAACAGCTTTTTGAGAATACATCTCGAGATTTTCTGTATTGATTGTTACTAAGTTCTTATCCTCTATATTAAGTTTATTTATTTGTTTTTTGCCATCTACCTCAGAAAAAATTCCACTAATATATTCCCCATGCATATCAAAGTTGTCATTTTGAAGATTTGAATTAGGGCCATCTAATTCAAAAGTGCCTGATAAATTATTCACTTTTATTAATCCATCTGAGTTCATTTTTGTTTCTTGTAAATTTAGAAATGAGTCATTTCCACGAACAGTAATCTCTTCTAATTTGATATTAATATCAATTTCATCACCTTTTCCAACAATTCCATATCTAATAGCATTTAATGATGAATTTCCTTTAGTTTCAAGTGAAGTTATATCATACAAATCTATCTCAAATTTTGCTTTCACCATATCTGAAGTTATTTCAAAATCATCTGAAACAATCTTTACATTTTTTTTTAATAAATAATATTTTTCATCTTGAAATACTTCTATTCCATCATCTGTAGTAATTTCTGTTTCTCCAATACCTTTTGAAATTCCGGCAAATGAATGTGTTATTAAAATGCATGGAAATATTATTAACTTAAAAATATTCATTTTATTTTTAAAATTGTTTGTCCTTTAAAATTAATTATATTACCATTTTCAGTTATATCAAAGCCTGCTGATATTATAGACGTATTTTTAGATGAAAATTTTGATTTGTTTTCACTTGTAGCTATAAAATTTTTTCTGTCAAAAATAACATTATCAGATATTAACTGAAATTCTTTAGATTTAAATTTCACATTATTTTCTAAAAGAATTTTTTCTTCGCTTAAAAAATTTCCATTTTTCGCTGTAATAAAAATTTCACTTTTTTTACCACTTATAGAAAATTTTGGTTTAATTATATCTGATTTATTTGTTGTTATATCAGTTATTTTTGTAATTGATTTTTCATTATTTAAAAAACTAAAAATAAAAATAAATAAGATTAAAAATATCAGAAAAGAAGTAAAAATAATTAGTTGTGTTTTATTTATTGTAAGTAAAAAATTCAATTTAACTACTCAGCCTTAATAAATCATGAATATGAATAATGCCTACAGGTTTATTTTTTTCACATATAAATAAACTAGTAATCTTCTTATTATTCATAAGGTTTAAAGCTTCTCCAACAAGCATATCTCTATTTCCTGTTGAGGGTTTTTTTGTCATGAGATTAACTGCCTTAAGATTAAAAAGATTGTCATTCATATTTCTTCTCAAATCACCGTCTGTAATTATTCCTATTAATTTTTTATAATTATTTATTACACCAACGCATCCAAAACTTTTTTTTGTCATTGTTATCAAAGCTTTTGTCATTTTATCATTTTCTTTTGACAATGGCAGTGCACTACCAGTATGCATTATTTCGTGAACCCTTTTCAAATCCTTACCTAAGTTTCCTCCAGGGTGAAAATTTTTAAATTGACTACTTTCAAAACCTTTGAGTTCTAAAAGTGACATTGCTATACAATCCCCTATTACTAACATTATGGTGGTTGAGCTTGTGGGAGCAAGATTATGAGGACATGCTTCGATTGGTTTTTTATAAACTATTCCAACTGTTGAGTTTTTGTTTAATGAACTTTTTGCATTACTTGAAATACTCACTAAAGGTATATCAAATCGTTTTGAGTAATTGATTATATTATTTAATTCAGAGGTTTCCCCTGAATTTGAAATTGCTAAAATACAATCATTTTTTGTAATTCCACCTAGATCACCATGACTTGCTTCTGTTGCATGTATTAAATAGGATGGTGTTCCAGTTGAAGCTAATGTAGCTGAAATTTTATTGCCAATATGAGCACTTTTCCCCACACCAGTAACTATTACCCTACCTTTAACTTTGCTAAGAAGAATAACAGCTTTATAAAAGTTATTGTTAAAAATTTTTGATAAATTTTTTAACTCTTTTACTTCCGTTGAGAGAGTTTTTTTTGCTCTATTGATAATTTTAGGTTTGTTCATTTTAATGCTTAAATATATCTACATCATGCCAACCATGTAAATCGAGATCAGTTCGATAGCTTATAAATTCAAAACAAGCATTAGCGATTTTTGCTCTATTTTCCCTATTCAGCATAATATCTAATTTATTTTTTATTTTATGAAGATGCAACACATCAGTTGCTGCATATTTTTTTTGATCTTTTGATAGTTTACCACCCCAATCTGATGATTGTTCTGCTTTTGAAATTGTTTCATTTAGTAATTCTTTACACAGATCTTTGTATCCATGTTTATCAGTATAAGTTCTAACAATCTTGGATGCAATTTTGGTACAATAAATATTCTTAATGTCTATTTTGAAAGCATGTTTTAAAATTGCTACATCAAATCTAGCGTAATGAAAAATCTTTGTAATTTTATTATTTTTAAGAATCTTTATCAGGTTTTTTGGTTTTTTTCTTAAATCTATAATTTTTATCAAATGACAAGTTCCATTTCCTGATGACATTTGTATCAAACACAGCCTATCTCTTGTAGGATTTAATCCCATAGTTTCAGTATCAATTGCTACAATATCCCCAAAATCTGAATTTTCAGGTAAATCATTTTCATAGTATTTTATTTTCATTTGCAATTTATTTGTTCTTTATTTCAAATAATTAAGTTGTTATAGCATCAAACTCTATAAAAATCATGAAATCAATAATTATATTTGGTGGGTCTGGATACGTAGGAAAAAATCTAATTAGAAGGTTTGCAAAAGAGGGTCACAATGTCATCGTTCCTTATCAAAAACAAACTAATGAAGCTAACTTAAGATTTCTTGGCTCAATTGGTCAAATAGTTCCTTTTCACTTCAGCTCATTAAAAAACACAAAACTTCTTACTTTATTAAATAATGCAGATATCTGTATTAATTTAAAAACTTTATGGTCTTCAAATAAATCAGAATTAGCAAGTTCTATTTTGGACTTTAATTCTGAATTAATAAATGAATTAAAACAGTCAACCTCGTTGAAGAGATTTGTATTTTTCTCTGGTTTTGGTACTGAGAAAAGATCAACTTTTCGTAATGAAATAATTTCAAAAACAGAAGACCTAATATTAAAAAAATTAGAGAATTCTGTTGTAATTAGGCCAAGTATAATTTTAGGTAATAGTGATAAATTTTTATCAAATCTTTTGCCAATTTTTAAAATGTC
>CAYQFB010000051.1:0-5542 GCA_964416705.1 uncultured Alphaproteobacteria bacterium | reverse complement strand
ACCTGATTGAAAAATACGATGGCAAGACTCCAGATATTATAGATAATGCATTTGTAATTGTTGATTTTGAAAATGGTGTTCGAGGATTGCTTGATTTATGCATGTTTGCAGAAAATTCAGAATATCAAGAAGAAATAGTCGCTGTTGGAGATATAGGTAAAATTGAAACTTTTGTTCCATCAAGTGCTTCAGGCAAGGACTCTTCAGAAGTTAGAATTGGTTTTAGAAAAGCGAATGTTACTAAATCAAGTGAAATCAAAGTTGATAAAGAAATTTTAGCAGCAGGACATCATCATGGATCGACTTACTTTGAACATTTAGCTTTTATTAATGCTATTAAAAATAATAAAAAACCAGAAGTATCTTTAAGAGATGGATTAATGTCAGTGGCAATAGGTGAAGCGGCTGAAAAATCTATAAAAGAAAACAGAGTTGTATTTATAGAAGAGTTTAAATTATAATTTAAAAAATTCTTTTACAGCATTTGCTATAAACTCACTTACCCTAGTATTAGACTCTTCAGTTACTCCAGCAACATGAGGTGTAAGTATGCAATTAGTATTATTTTTAATGCTGTCTAAAAAAGATTTTTGTACAGGCTCTGTATTATAAACGTCAAGAGCAAATCCTGAAATTAGTTTTTCATCGTAAGCTTTTAGTAAATCTTCCTCATTGATTATAGAGCCTCTAGAAGAATTAATAATTATAGGTTGTTTTAACATTCTATTAAAAGCCTCATAATTTAATAAATTTTTTGTAGTTTCAGTAAGCGGTAGATGAATTGAAATTATATCTGACAGTTTAAAAATCTCATCTATATCAAGTAATTTAGTATCAAATTCATTACCAACATTTGGATCAACATATGGATCATATGCGATTATTTGAGCATTAAATGCTTTGGCTAAGATTGATACTTTTTTTGCAATTAAACCAAATCCCAACAAGCCTATTGTTTTTCCTTGTAATTCTCTAGAAGAGATTGATGTTCTTGGCCAGTTTCCTATCGAAGTATCTTGATGCATTAAAGAAGTATTTTTTAATAAAGAAAGAGATGAGTTAATTACATATTCTGCAACAGAGTTAGCATTCATACCAGTAGCTGGTTGCACATGAATATTATGACTTTTACAATACTCCGTATCAATATTGTCAAGACCAACTCCTAAACGTCCAACAAATTTTAAATTAGTAGCATTTTCTAAAACTTCTTGGTTAACTTGTGTTTTATTTCTGACAATTATTGCATCATAGTGATTAACTATTTTTTTTAATTCATTAGTGCTTATTGATAAATCTTTGTCAACTGTAACATCAAAATTAGCTTGAAGCATTTCTATACTCTTATTTTCCATAAATTCAGTGATCAATATTTTCATAATACTATAATTTCCTTAACTTGATTTTTTTTGCAAAATTTTTAACAGATGGATAAGAAGGTATGGAATAAATACCTCCATTTTTAGTACATTTTAAAGAAGCAGTGGCAGTTGCTAATTTCATTGTCTCAATAATAGAACACTTTTTATGTATAAAGGCTGCGAATGCTCCATGGAAAACATCTCCTGCACAATTTGTTTCAACAGGTTTTATTACAGGAGGTTTACAATTATAAATAATACCATTTTCAATCCAATAAACCCCTTTTTTACCTGCAGTGATTGCATAAAATTTATTTTTAATTGAATTCATTTTTTTTAATGAACTAATAATAGATTTGGTTTTTGTATATTCTAATGCACCTGTTTCAGAAAAGATAGGGTATGAAGCAAAATCTATAATTTGTTTTACTTTTGAGGTTAATTTATAATTATCCAAATCAACAACATGTTTTAAATTTTTTTTATGACAATTTTTAGCGATGTAAAAAGTTGCTTCTATCCATCTTAAGTCACTCAGAAAAGTTGTATTTTTTGTAAAAGATATTTTAGGTAACTTTTTATTATTCAGTAATTTTTTTTCATTAAATGCTGCAAGAAGTCTTTCTCCGTGCTTGTCTTCATAAACATAACTTTGAGATGATTGAGCTCCTTTAATGATTATGGAATCTTTGTATTTAATTTTAAATTTATTTAACTCTCCTCTTAAAAATATAGAAACATCATCATCACCTAATCTTCCAATAAATGAGGTATCTAAGCCAAGTTTTTTTATAGTAAAACTAGCAACTGCAGCGGATCCACCTAGTCTTTTAGCAATTCCTTGAGCAATAACTTTGATTGGAGTTTTAGGAAAAGAATTAATTTTAATTATATGATCAAGAAAAATTGAGCCGACTGAATAAATCATAGTTTCTTATAAAGAAAATTAAAGGTAACTAACTAAACCTATTTCTTTTCTAAATCGATCTCTTATTGTAACAGCATTTAGAGGTATTGGCTTTATTGGCACGTTTCCAGACTTTATTTTTGATATAATAACATAAGAATTATTTTTATCGGCTAGAGCTTTCTGTAAATTTTCATTTGTTTCTTCACCAGAGCATTCAATTACATTCTTACAACCAGCTCCGATAGCAACATCTTTTAGAGAAGTAAGTTCATTCGTAAAAGTTTTTTGATCTCCAGTAGAACCATAAGAGCCATTATCTACTATAAGAAGAGTATAATTTGAAGGTGCTCTATTACCAATTGTTGCAAGAGTGTTCATATTCATTAAAACTGATCCATCACCATCAATACTTATAACATTATTATCAATAGTTAATGATAAGCCCAAACCAATTGATGATGCTAAGCCCATACTGCCTAACATATAAAAGTAATTAGGACGGTCATTAATTTTATATAATTCTTGTGAAGGTAAACCAATATTGCAGATAACAAATTCATTTTCAATTGTTTCTTGCAAAAGATTTAATAATGCAAATCTATTCATTTAATCATCCTTCATTAAATTAAAATTACAAAGTACAGCTACAGGACTTTCAATCACTTTAGCATGATTAGTAAAAGTAGATATTTTATCTAAATCTTCTTCGGCATTACAATGAAGCATTGGTATTCGAAGTATGTTAAGAATATCTTCTGTTACACTTGCCATACCACCCTGAGCTCCCACTGGTTCCCCAGGAGTTCCTCGGTAACTTATTAAGAAAACTACAGGCATTTGATATAATTGAAGAAGAGAAACTATAGAGTTTACTGAATTCCCAATACCAGTATTCTGCATCATAATACAAGGCAGTTTATTACCAAGATAAGCCCCAGCGCAAATTCCCATTCCCTCTTCTTCTCTAGGAATAGCTGAATAATAAACATCTTTATCATTCTCTAAGATAGTTATCATGTTTGCTAAAAGTTTACATGGGACACTGAGAAAAAAATCTGCTCCACCTGATTTTAAATTTGTTATTATTTTTTGGCTAATTTTCATCGTTTTGGTTTAATACTGAAATAAAATTATAAGACAAGATTTTATTTTTTTAAAAATTGTTAAGTAATTTAATTTTTATTTTAGATAAATAATTTTTATTTTTTCTCAATATTGGAGAAGGAAAATTGACTTGATTAACTGCATCAGGATAATGTTGAGGCTCTAAACACATACCATATTGAAGGCCATATGCCTTATTATACTTACCAATATACTTATCCAACATCATATTGCCTGTATAAAACTGAATACCGTGTTGATTAGTAAAATACTCAACTCCCATTCCAGTTTTTTTACTATAAATTTTAGCTACTGATTCCCTCATGGACTGATCTTTTAAAACATAATTATGATCAATTCCTCCAGAATTAAGAAATTCTTTATTTATTAAATATTCATTCTTTAAATTAAATTTTGTATCTTCAACATTTATAATTTTACCAGTAGGGATAGATTGCTCATCTGTTTCACATATTGAGTCAGAATTTATATGCACAACATGGTCTTCATTATTTTGATAATGATCTCCGTGTCCATGAAAATTCCAATAATTATGGTTTGTAAGATTAACTAAAGTATCTTGATCTGAAATAGCTTGAAACTCTATTAAAAGTTCGTTGTTATTGTTTAATTCATAGATAACTTTGCAATTTAGGTTGCCTGGATAGTTTTCTTCCATATCAGGTGAAAGATAACTCAACATACATTTAATATGATTGTCTTCTTCCTCAATATTATTGATTTTCCATATTTTTTTATTAAAGCCAATTTTACCTCCATGAAGATGATTTGGTGGAGTGTTAGGATATAATTGATAATTATTTTTATCTATAGAGAACTTTGCAGATCCTATTCTATTTGCTACTCTTCCAATAATAGAATTAAAATAACCATGTGACTCCAAGACTCCTTCGATATTGCCATAACCTAAAAGAACATCTTCAGTTTTATCTTCTTGATTCATAATAGGTATATTTACTTTGTGGATATAACCGCCATATGTATAAAATTTAAAACTAAAATTATTATCATTATGTATTTTAACTGATTCAATATTTAACTGAGAAGGATTATCTACTTTTTCTATTTTAACTTTCATTATACTTTTCTATTTCTTGTTTCTGATAAATTCTTTTGACGTAAATATATGATTATTCCTCCAGCAACTATAAATAAAGCACCTGGAAATAATTGATCCACCGGCCATTCTTTAAAGAAGATCCAACCTAAAATTAAAGCAAAAAATATTTCAATATAATCAAAAGGCATAATTTTACTTAATTCAGCTTTTCTAGAACCATAAATTAATAATAAAACACCTGAACCACCCGCTAAACCCATTATAAATAATATAAGCAAATCATATAAACTTTTAAAATTTTCCCACATATTAAATGTAATAACTAAAAGTATTGCGCAGATAAAAGTTCCAATATTGGCATAAAGATTAATTAATGGCACAGGGGTATCATTCGAAAAATTTAAAGCTGTTACTCTAGCAAGAGAATAACCAAAAGCAGCCATTACAGGAAGTAACATATAAAAATTAAAGCTTTCAGACCAAGGTTGCATAATAAATATTATACCCACAAAACCTGTTAATACAGCTAATGATTTATACCATCCAAATTTTTCACCAAGTAGGGGTATTGCTAATAATGTAATCATCATTGGTCCTGTGTACTCCATTGTTGCAACCAAAGCATAAGGTAAATAAAGATAAGAGGTATACAAACATAGTTGGGCAAAAGACATAATTAGTCCCCTTGCTAAGCCGAAACGCCATCTTTTTATTACTAATTTTTTTCCACTAGCATGCCAGTCTTGTGAAAAATATAATGCAATAAAACATGGTATCATTCCAAATAGATTTCTAAAAACTGATAATTGTGCAGCTGGATAATCATCTCTAAGATATTTTATAGCTATCCCCATACAGTCTAATAAAAACAATCCAGATAAGGAAAGAGTAACTGCTATAAATAAATTACTCTTCACCCACAATTAACACAACATTGATCAACCCAATGACCTGGTTCAACTTCAATTAAACCCATTTCTATATTTCCTTCTTTACAATCGTGTGTTGGGTTTGGACATCTTGTTCTAAATACACATCCTGAAGGAGGATTCATTGCGCTAGGAATTTCTCCCTTTAACTCAATTG
>CAYQFB010000050.1:0-5610 GCA_964416705.1 uncultured Alphaproteobacteria bacterium | reverse complement strand
AATCTTTAAATGTTCAAATAGGAGATGAGGGAGATGCAGAATGGCAAGATATGCTCGTCGACACTAATGATACTCAAGATAAAATAATAGCAAATGCAGATGAACTTTCATATAGAAAGAAAATTTTTGAACAAGCAATAGAAATTCTAAATGATAGAGAGAAAGAAATTATTAAATTAAGAAAATTAAAGGATAAACCTGTAAAACTTGAAGAATTAAGTAAAAAATTTAATATTAGTCGTGAAAGAGTAAGACAAATAGAAGAAAAAGCTTTTGAAAAACTCCAAAAACAGGTGTCAGTTATTACTCAATAAATTATTTCTATCAATTGTATGAATTCTATCTGGGCCAGTAGATATTATAGAAATATTTTTTTCAATTTTTGATTCTAAAAACCTTACATAATCTTGAGCCTTTTTAGGAAGATCATCCCAATTATTTAATCCAAAAGTCGATGTTTGCCAACCAGGTATAGTTTCATAAATAGGCACTAATTTTTCATACAGATTTTCATCAAAAGGTAGATAATCATATTTTTTTTTCTCAGCCTCATAACCTACACAGACTTTAATTTCTTCTATCTCGTCCAAAACATCAAGTTTAGTTAGAACAACATCAGTTATTCCATTTATAGCTATAGATTGACCTACAAGAACACTATCAAACCATCCGCAGCGTCTCTTTCTTTTTGTAACTGTCCCAAATTCCTGACCCTTTTCTACAAAATGCTCTCCTATTTCATTATCTAACTCAGCAACAAATGGTCCAGAACCAACTCTAGTTGTATAAGCCTTTGTAATACCTAATACGTTATGATTTTCTTTTATACCAAAACCAGTCCCCGAAAAAATTTGTCCTGAAGATGTATTTGATGACGTGACATATGGGTATGTGCCAAAATCTATATCAAGTAAAGAACCTTGAGCACCTTCAAATAATATAAATTTGTTTTGTTTTCCTGCATCATTTATTATTTTCCAAATTGGTGCACTAAAATTAATAATTTCGCTTGAAATTTTAGCTAAATCCTCAAATGCTTTTTCAAAATCAACATTTTTTTTATATTTTTTTAATCTTGGTTCATGATAATCATATAAATTTTTAATCTTATTTTTTAGATTTTCATGATTGCTCAAATCACATAATCTTATTGCTCTTCTTCCAACTTTATCTTCATAAGCAGGGCCAATTCCTTTTTTAGTCGTTCCTATAATATTATTACCTCTAGAAAGCTCATTGATTTCATCAATCAATTTATGAATTGGAAGTATCAAGCAAACATTTTCAGCTATAAGTAAATTATTTTTATCGATAAGAATTTCTTGATTTCTTAAATTTGAAATTTCAGTAATTAATGCCCAAGGGTCTAAAACTACTCCATTACCAATTAAACACTTTTTATTTCTAATAATGCCAGATGGCAACAAGTTAAGTTTATATACATCTTTATCAACTTTAATAGTATGTCCAGCATTATTACCACCTTGAAAACGAACAACTAAATCTGCTTTTGAAGATAGCCAATCTACTATCTTTCCTTTGCCCTCATCACCCCATTGGGTTCCTACAATTGTGAAAAACACTATATTTTTTTTATCCTATTATTTTCGTAAATATGAGTGCAAAAATATTTTTTTGCAAATTTAGCTATATCAGAAATATCTCCAAAAAAAGAGAAAACTATGTAATTTTTTTTAATTAAATTCTTTTTTATACTTTCCTTTGTATCAAAAGGTATGAATATTTTTTTAGAACTATTTTCAAATGAAGAAGCTCTTAATACAGTATCCATAAAACAGGTAAAGCCAACTGACGACTCTTCTTTTAAGTTATTTTTTATTTTATAGCGACCACCACTAGCAATTTCTCCACGAACATTTTTAGCAAAAAATGTAAAATTTATTCCATCATGGTAGGTTTTATTATCTAATTCAGTGAAATCCAAAAAAATTTGATCGTTTTTTTGAAAGTTTATAAGGTTTGCTATTTTCTTTATATTTTTTATTTCTTTTTTTGATACATCTGAAACTGAGAGATTGTTAATTTTTTTAAAAAATTCATTAAAATTTCCTGAAAAATTGTACAAATTTTCTAGAAATAATTTATCTTTTTCATTCTTAATTAGTTTTAATGAATTTTTTTTATCTTTTTGTTTAATGTATAATTTTAACTTCCTAAGAGATTTTATATCCTTAATCTTAGAAAAAATTTCATCTAAAAAAACTTTAGAAGTAAGTTCTAAAGTTATATTATTAATACCAATTTCTTTTAAAGATTTATATGCTAAGTTTATAATTTCAATATCAGCTAAAATAGACTCAGAACCAATTATTTCAGAACCTACTTGCAAAAACTGTCTTTCAGGTCGAAGCATACTGCCTTTTTTTCTAATAACTTCACCATAATAACAAAGTTTAATAGGTCTGGTTTTATTACCAAACCTTGAAGATACTATTCTAATTATTTGAGGGGTAATATCATTCCTGACAAATAGTTTATTATCTTTCTTTTTTGAATCAATTAAAAAACAATTACTGTTGTTATTTTTATAATATTCTAACAAAGGAGTTTTTACTAAATCAAAACCATTTGATATAAAAATATCAATTATTTTATTTTTATAATCATGTTCAACATTTGTATTAAAATCAACATGATCCTTAAAACCTTCTGGGATTAATGATTTATTTACCAAGGTTAATCCGTATGTCTTTTTCTAAAATTTTTACTTGCTCTTGAACTAATTTTAAATTTGTTCCCTCAACTAATATTCTTATCAAAGGCTCTGTGCCAGATAACCTGATTAATAATCTTGTGTTTTTATCTTTATTTTTTTTGCTGTTGATATTTTTAATATATTTAAGACAATTTTTAGATATTTTTGTATAGGATATATTAACTTTAATTTGGGGACAGTTTTTATATAAATTAAAAATTGAACTAGCTGATTTTTTTAATTTCGACATTATCTCTATTACTTTTAAAGCAGCTAAAATACCATCCCCCGTTTTTGAATACTCAGATAAAATTATGTGACCAGATTGCTCACCTCCTAAAATCGAATCATATTTGCGCATCTCTCGTATGACATTTATATCTCCTACAGATGAGCGTTTTAATTTAATTTTTAAATTACTTAAAAGAAATTTTTCTAATCCAATATTTGACATAACTGTTGTAATAATAGGATGCTTTGATTTAGTAATTTTTGGTTTTAAAAGATGAATAGCAAATAATGCAATAATTTTATCACCATCAACCTCATTACCTTTTTCATCAACTATTATTAATCTATCTCCATCTCCATCAAATGCAAAACCTATATCTGCTTTTTCCTTCGTTACTTTCTTAGATAATTCTTTTATGTTTACAGCACCACAATCATAATTAATATTTATTCCATTAGGCTTGTTATTTATACATATAACTTTATGTCCTAGTTCCCAAAAGATATTTGGAGCTATCTCATAAGTTGCCCCATTCCCGCAATCTAAAACTATTTTTAATCTTTTTATTTTTATTTTCTTGTTTAATGTGCTTTTTAAAAATTCAGAATACCTACCTGAAGCATCCTCTAGTCTAATAGCTTTTCCTGTGCTGATTTTACCATTATTAATACTAGAATATTTTTTTTTATTAAAAATAATTTCTTCAATTTTATTTTCTAATTTTGAGCTTATTTTATATCCATCTGAATTAAAAAACTTAATACCATTATATTCAAATGTATTATGAGAAGCTGTAATCATTACACCAATCTCTGCTCTTAAAGATCTCATTAAATGTGGAACTGCAGGGGTAGGTAATGGTCCAACAAGTACAACCTCCATGCCCATTGAAATAAATCCCGCTGTAATTAAAGGTTCATAAAGATAACCTGATAATCTTGTGTCCTTACAAATTATCACTCTTGAATTTTTCTTCTTTCTAGATTTTAATAAGTATCCTACAGTTTTAGAAATTTTGAGTGTTGTTTCTGCAGTAAGAGGCTCTTCATTTACCAAGCATCTTATTCCATCAGTACCAAATATATTGCCCATAAACCCTTTTATTGAATATATTAACTAAAATAAAGAGATATGATTTAATTAGTTAGACTTGGAGCAGTTGTTCCACCAGATTTTGGAACTGAAGTTTGAGTGGTTGGTGTAGCTGAAGTTGTATCATCAAAATCATCACGAGAAGGTTTAATCCCTTTAATTAAATCCTTAATTTCATCACCACTTAAAGTTTCGTATTCTAACAAACCTTTAGCAACAATATGTAACTCTTCAATATTATCTTGAAGAATTTTTCTACATAATTTGTCAGCTTCATCAGCTAATAATCTTACCTCATCGTCTATAATTTTTGCTGTTGAGTCTGAGACATTCTTTGATTGTGCTACTGAGTGACCTAAAAAAACTTCTTCACTGTCGTTATTATATCTTAAATTGCCAAGTTTTTTACTCATACCCCATTCAGTAATCATTTTTCTTGCTAAGTTTGTAACCATTTGTATATCACTTGCTGCACCGTTTGTAATTTTGTCTTTACCAAAAATCATTTCTTCGGCTATTCTTCCTCCAGTGGCTATAACCAAATGTGCTTTCATTTGATCTACTCTCATAGAGAGTTGATCTCTTTCAGGAAGTCTCATTACCATTCCAAGTGCTCTTCCTCTAGGAATAATTGTAGCTTTATGAATTGGGTCGGATGCGGGTGAATGAAGAGTTGCAACTGCATGACCAGCTTCATGATAAGCAGTTAATTTTTTTTCATCTTCCGACATGACCATTGATCTTCTCTCAGATCCCATCATCACTTTATCTTTAGCATTTTCAAAGTCTTCTAATGTAACCATTCTTTTATTTTTTCTTGCTGCCAATAAAGCTGCCTCATTTACTAAGTTAGCTAAATCAGCACCAGAAAAACCAGGTGTTCCTCTTGCAATAATTTTAGAGTCAAATTTAGGTGAAACCTTAATTTTCTTAATATGAACTTTTAATATTTTATCTCTACCAATTATGTCGGGATTAGATACAGTAATTTGTCTGTCAAATCTTCCTGGTCGTAAAAGTGCTGGATCAAGTACGTCTGGTCTGTTGGTTGCTGCAACGATAATTACTCCAGCATTTGCTTCAAAACCATCCATTTCAACAAGTAATTGATTTAATGTTTGTTCTCTTTCATCATTTCCACCACCTAAACCAGCTCCTCTATGTCTGCCCACTGCATCGATTTCATCGATAAATATAATACATGGAGCATTTTTTTTTCCCTGTTCGAACATATCTCTTACTCTACTTGCACCAACACCTACAAACATTTCTACGAAGTCTGAGCCTGATATTGAAAAAAAGGGAACATTAGCTTCTCCTGCAATGGCTCTAGCTAAAAGAGTTTTACCGGTACCAGGAGGACCAACTAATAAGGCTCCAGTTGGTATCTTTCCACCAAGTCTTGAGAATTTTTTTGGATCTTTTAAAAATTCAACTACTTCTTCAAGCTCTTGCTTTGCTTCATCAATTCCAGCCACATCATCAAATGTTATTTTTCCAATAGCTTCATTTAACAATTTTGCTTTTGATTTTCCAAAACCCATTGCTTTACCTCCACCAGATTGCATTT
>CAYQFB010000049.1:0-5616 GCA_964416705.1 uncultured Alphaproteobacteria bacterium | reverse complement strand
CATATCATTCTTTACCATTGGAGGGATCATTTTAGCAATTTTGTGGAAATTTTCACCTAAGTTACCAGGATATGACAAAATAGTAAATTATAAACCTAACTTATCTTCCAGACTCTATAGTTCCGACGGAGTTCTTTTGAAAAGCTTTCATAAAGAAGAAAGATTATTTGTTCCAATAGAAAGAATACCAAAAAATGTAATTAATTCATTTTTATCTGCAGAAGATAAAAATTTTTTTAATCATATTGGTATAGATTTTTTTGCTATTTTTAGAGCATCTATTTCTAATTTAAATAATACAAAATTAATAGGAGCTTCAACCATAACTCAACAGGTTGTTAAAAATCTACTTCTTTCAAATGAAGTAAGTTATGAAAGAAAGATAAAAGAAATATTGTTAGCACTACGTATTGAAAATATTTTAACAAAAGAAGAAATTTTGGAATTGTATTTAAATGATATTTATCTTGGTAATAGATCTTATGGGATAGCCTCTGCTAGTCTTAATTATTTTAATAAATCTCTTCATGATCTGGATTTAGGTGAAATTGCTTTTTTAGCCTCTCTTCCAAAAGCTCCTAATAATTATAACCCCAAAAAAAAATATAGTGCTGCTATTGAAAGAAGAAATTGGGTTTTGGACAGGATGTATGCAAATAAATTTATTACAAAAGTTGATATAAATTACAAAAAAAATCCGATCAAATTATTTGCAAGAAATAATCTTATTTTTAATGAAGCTGATTATTTTTACGAAGAAATAAGAAAAAAACTTTTTAATAAGTACGGTGAAAAAAAATTTTACACTGATGGATTAATTATAAAAACATCACTTGACTCAAGATTGCAAAAAATAGCAAATGAAGCACTTGTTAATGGTTTAATAGATTATGATAAACGACATGGTTGGAGAGGAGGGATAGGGAGGATAGATAATAAAAACTATCAATTAAAAACATTCATCACAAAATTTAATAATCCCTTTCCCAAAAAATGGAAAATTGTTGAAATTAAAAATTTAAATAAAAATTTAATTTATGTATCAAATGAAATAAATGAAAATATGATAATTGATTTAACATTACCAAATAATGAATGGTTAAAAAAAGAAAAATTTACAATAGGAGAAATAATTTTAGTAGAAAATTATAAAAATGATTTAGTAATTCGACAAATTCCAGAAGTTAATGGTGGAATTATCGTTTTAAATCCTCATTCTGGAGATATAATAGCTATGTCAGGAGGTTTTAGTTTTCAACTAAGTCAATTTAATAGGTCAACACAAGCAAAAAGGCAACCTGGATCAGCTTTCAAACCATTTGTTTACATTACAGCATTAAATGATGGATTTAATCCGTCAACTCTAGTTCTCGATGCCCCATATGTAATTGATCAAGGTCCAGATTTACCAAAATGGAAACCTGCTAATTATAGTGATGAATTTTATGGCTTAACAACTATTAGAACGGGTATTGAAAAATCTAGAAACTTGATGACAATTAGACTTGCTAATGAAGTTGGAATTACTAAAATTCTTCATACGGCAAAAATTTTTGGAATTGATAAGTTCTTAGATGATAATTTATCAATGTCTTTAGGAAGTGGGTTAGTAAATCTTATTGATATAACAAATGCATATGGAATCATAGCTAATGGCGGTAAAAAAATTCAACCAAATTTTGTTCAAAGTATATATAATAAAAATGGAAAACAAATATTTAAAACTACAAAAAAAATTTGCAGTAAATGTCTTATAAAAGATTTAGATGAAAATATTAAAGTTCCCAAAATTAAAATAAATGAAGAAAATATTCTTGACTCAAGAATAGCTTATCAAATCACATCTATGATGGAAGGAGTTATTCAAAGAGGTACGGCTATGAGGCTTAAGGATTTAGATATACCTTTAGCTGGTAAAACTGGAACAACAAATAAAAATAAAGACGCTTGGTTTATAGGTTATTCACCGGATATTGTAGTGGGAGTTTTTGTTGGTTATGATCAGCCAAAATCACTTGGTTATAAAGAAACAGGCTCATCTGTAGCAGTACCAATATTCAAATATTATGCAATAAATTCAGAAATTAATAAAAATCACAAACCTTTTAGAATACAAAATGGGTTAACATTTATAAATATAGATCCTAAAACTGGAATGCCTTCAAATAGTAAAAATGCAATTATGGAACCTTTTATAAAATATTCAGAAAACGTTTTAAAAAACGAAATTAATGTTATAGACTCTTTAGGGTATAGTTCGGAAAAAATTTCTGGAACAGGTGGTTTATTAAATAATTAATGAATTCAAAAGAAAAAACTGAGTCTAATTTAGAGATTATAAAGAGTAACTATGATTTACTGAGGAGGGGGGTTTGACTTCCCATCACTAAAAGTAGAATTAAAAAAATTAATAACTGAAAGTGAAAATCCAGATATTTGGAAAGAGTCGAACGCTAAATCATTATTTCAAAAAATTAAAAATATTCAAAGTAAAATTAAAGATTTTGAAACTATCGAGAATGGTCTTGAGTATATAGAAGAATTATTTAATATAGCAATTTCTGAAAATAATGAGGAATATTTTGATCAGCTTCTTTCTGAGTCGAGTCAACTTTTAATTACCTCGAATAAATCAAGGTTAGAAAATTTAATGAGTGAAAGTGCTGATCCAAATAATGTATTTCTTGAAATACATGCTGGTGCTGGAGGAACTGAAAGTCAGGATTGGGCAGAAATGCTTGTGAGAATGTATATTCGATGGGCAGAAAAACAAGAAGCTAAAATATTACAACTTCAAGAAACAAGGGGTGAAGAGGCTGGAATAAAATCAATAACAATTAAAATAGAAAAAAATTATGCATATGGTTGGCTAAAAAGAGAGAGCGGAATACATCGTCTTGTAAGAATTTCACCATTTGATAGTAATAAAAGAAGACACACTAGTTTTGCAAGCGTTTGGGTTTATCCAGAAATAGATGATAAAATTGAAGTTGAAATAAACGAATCAGATTTAAGAATAGACACTTACAGGGCATCCGGAGCTGGCGGTCAGCACGTTAATACAACTGATAGCGCGGTTAGAATTAAACATTTACCCACTGAGATTGTTGTTCAGTGTCAGAATGATAGATCTCAACATAAAAACAAATCTTATGCAATGAATATGTTAAAATCTAGAATTTATGAATATGAGTTACAAAAAAGAAAAGAAAAAGAAAACGTTATTAATGATCAAAAACAACAAATAGGTTGGGGAAGTCAGATTAGATCTTACGTATTACACCCTTATAAATTAATAAAAGATTTAAGAACTAATCATGAATCTTCTAATGTAAATGATGTGTTGGATGGTGAAATTGATAGTTTTCTTGAAAAATCACTATCTTTATAAAATAATTATTATTTAATTTTTAAAATTCCAATATTTTTTTTACCAACACTAATTTTAATTTCTGAAATTTTAGAGTAAAGTTTTAGGGATAAATCTGTTGAACTAAAAATTTTATCATTAACTCTAACACCTTTGGATTTAATTAACCTTTTAGTATCACTTCTGCTGTTACTTAAATTGAGCTTTTCGATAGCATCTAAAATTGAAAAAGTAGATTTTTCTATTTCAGAGGATTGTATCTCAAATGTAGAAATTCTCTCATCGAGTGTTTTTTTATTAAAAATATTATTAGTGATATCCTCTGCTTCTTTTGCAGATTTTATTCCTCTAGTAGTTTTAGTTATTTCAAAAGCAAGAATTTTTTTAGCTTCATTAATTTCTTTACCTCTTAATTTTGATAATTTTTTAATTTCCTCTAAACTGATTTTAGTAAACAACTTTAAAAACTTTTCCACATCTCTATCATCTATGTTTCTCCAAAATTGATAGTATTCAAAATTACTAAGCTTTAATTCATCCAACCATATTGCCCCTTTTGCAGTTTTGCCCATTTTTGAACCATCAGAATTAGTTATTAATGGTGATGTAAGTGCATAAGCTTTCTTGTTAAGCATTTTTCTTATAAGATCTATGCCATTGATAATATTACCCCACTGATCTGATCCTCCCATTTGAAGAACGCAGTTGTAGTTTTTTCTTAAATGATAAAAGTCATATGCTTGAAGAAGCATATAATTAAATTCTAAAAAAGTTAGCGGTTGCTCTCTATCTAATCTGTTTTTAACAGATTCATAGGTTAACATTTTGTTAAGAGTTAATTTAGATCCAATATCTCTTAAAAATTCAATATAATTTAAATTAGCAAGCCATTCATAATTATTAATGATTGATCCTCCTCCTTTCAAGTTTATGAATTGACCAAATGTTTTTTCGATTTTATTTATATTTTTAGAAATTTCTTTTAATGTCATGATTTTTCTGGTTGAGTCTTTTCCAGATGGATCACCAACTAATGTTGTGCCTCCACCTACCAATGCTATTGTATTATGATCATAGTTATCTAGCCAATGAAGAAGCATTAATTGAACTAAGCTTCCAATATGAAGACTATCACTAGTTATATCAAAACCAATATAAGCGGTTATTTTTTTTTTCAATATTACAGAATCTAAATTTTCAATATCACTAGACTGGTATATAAATCCTCGTGAATATATTTCTTTTAAGAATTCTGATTTTAATTTCATTATATGTATTAAAAATAACTAGTTAATATTATCTTTTATATACTTATCTACTATTTCGGTAAATTCATTAGAAAAATTTTCATAAAAGTGATCCGCTCCTTTTATAGGTTTAAATTTTATATCAACTTTTTTTTGTTTTTGTAATTTTTCAGCTAATATTTTTGTTGAATCAAATGAAGCAATATTATCTTTATCTCCATGAATTATAAGTCCTGAAGATGGGCATGGAGCTAAAAAACTGAAATCTCTTAAGTTAGCTGGGGGTGAAATGCCCACAAATCCATTAATTTCTGGTCTTCTCATTAATAATTGCATTGCAACCCATGCTCCAAATGAAAATCCTACTACCCAACAAATTTTAGAGTTAGCATTATATTGTTGTAGCCAATCCAGAACACTTGCAGCATCACTTAATTCTCCTTCTCCATTATCATAAACGCCATCACTTTTGCCAACTCCCCTAAAATTAAATCTTATAGTTGAAAATCCATTCGCAACAAAAATTTTAAACAATTTAAAAACAATTTTAGTATTCATTGTTCCTCCTCGAGATGGGTCAGGATGCAAAATTATAGCAATTGGAGATTGTAAATCATTGTTATGAGAATATTTTGCTTCAATTTTGCCTTCAGGACCAGAAATCAATAAATCTACCATTTTAAAAAGCTATTATTGAACTAAATGTAATTTGTAAATATAGATTAATAATTATTATGAATTCTCTTGGTTTTGATAAAGCAGAAAAAGACACAAAGATTATAGTAGCAATGTCTGGAGGTGTAGATAGTTCAGTAGCGGCAGTAAAACTTAAAAAAGAAGGTTATGATGTTATTGGGATTACATTAAGGCTCTATAATCAACAAAACACATCAAAATCAAAATCTTGTTGTGCAGGGATTGATATTGAAGATGCTCAAAAAGTGGCAAATCAATATGATTTTCCTCATTATGTCTTAGATTTTCAAGATAAGTTTTATA
>CAYQFB010000048.1:0-5774 GCA_964416705.1 uncultured Alphaproteobacteria bacterium | reverse complement strand
TCCTCAATTAATTTTTTTGAAACATAGGTAAAATCACCCCACCAATCTTCAATTGGTCTGTGCTCTGCCCAACCACTTTGAGGAACTATCATTTCATGTTTTTTTGCAGCTTGAGAAATAATGTTGCCACCATTATCAACCAAAACACCTTTTGTTTCGTAAGTGCCAATATCAATACCAAGAAAAAGTTTTTGTGCCATGTATTCTATCTTATAAGTTTAATTTTTTTATCTATTTTATTTATAACAGCAACTAGTAGATTTTTTAAATCAATAAGATCATTTAAGTTGCAAACTTCTCTTGAGGAATGTGAATAACGCATAGGAAAACCTACATCAATACTGGCTACACCTTCATTAGCAAATTGCACATATGAAGCATCTGTTAAAATGCCTGACGCAACACTTCTTTGAAGATTAATTTTTTTAGTCTTTGCGACTTTTTCAAAAATTTCTATTATTGAAGGATGAGGTATAACGCCATTTAGCGTTCCTCTTCCATGAAAAGAAAACAAACTAACACAAGGTCCTTTGCCTAAATAAACATCACTTGAGTTAACCATATCAGGTGTATCTGAGGTTAGGGTTAAATCAACTTGGATAGCAATATTTGGTTTAAGAGTATTAATTACTGGTAGTATACCCCTAAGATTAAATTCTTCTTGAACTGAAAAAACTATGTGCACTGTTGGTATGTTTTTAGATTTAGTTAAATCTTTCGCAACATTGAGAATTACTGCACACCCAGCTCTATCATCAATGGATGATCCGCAAACATTATTATTTTTAAGAGATTTATAATAAGGAGCATATGTAATAGGGCTTCCAATATTGACTCCATTT
Organism: uncultured Alphaproteobacteria bacterium; assembly: GCA_964416705.1. GTDB lineage: Bacteria > Pseudomonadota > Alphaproteobacteria > HIMB59 > CACPNW01. The sequence continues at coordinate 4,932 of CAYQFB010000048.1, read as the reverse complement.
CTTAAAACTTCTCTCTTACTTTTAAATCCAGCATCGATATAAATTTCATTTACCTTATTTACTGTGTATTTTTCATTCGGTTGAGTTGCATGATGAGCTTTATTGCCAATGACACCTTCAATTAATTCCTGCTTATTATTTACAATTACTACATCTTGAGAAAGTAAGGCCTTTTCAGGCACTCCCCCAACTCTTTCGACTCTAATATATCCATTATCTTCAATTTTTTTGACCATAAATCCAAGCTGATCCATATGTGCAAATAAAATAACAGATGGCAATTTTTCATCTCCTCTAAGAGTACAAATTAAATTACCTAGAACATCAGTTTGAGAATTAAGTGCATTATGTTTTAGCTGTTCATTTAAATAATCTCTTACTTTTGTCTCATGTCCAGATAAACCAGAAATTAGAACTAAATCTTCTAATGTATGATTAATAGAATTTATCTCTTTTAGGTTAGGCATTTTTTCTAATAGACTTAACTTTGTTCATAAATTTTTTTGCTCTTTTTGGATCAACATTTTTCCATGTATCTCCATTAACTTTAAGTGAAGAACCAATAATCACTCCATCAGTTGCCATAAGAATATCTTCTACATTATTATAATTCACTCCAGTATTTGCTAACACAGGTGTGTTTGGAATTATCTTACTCACTTCTTTTATTTCATCTAATTTAGCAGTCTGTCCTGTTATTTGTCCTGATACTAAAATTGCATCTGGTATAGAAGAAAATACAGTACTTTCTGCCCTTTCTGCAATTGTTCTTCTATCAAGAGAATAAGCAAATTCCGCAGAAATATTATAATACATCTGCAAATCTTTTCGTCCTAAAGAGTTTCTATATCGCATAGCTTTACCAGCATCAGGACTCCAGATACCCATATCTGAAGCATAAGTACCAGTAAATATTTCTCGAACAAAATTAGCATTTGTAGAAACTGCAAGCGCTATTGTGCTCATTGGATCCCATAGAACATTAACGCCAAAAGGTATATTTATTTTTGCTGTAACTTTACCAATCATATAAGCCATCGTTGATAAAGTAGCTCTGTTAACTTTTAATTCATATGGTCTATCATTTTCATTACCAAACATAATTGCGTCGACACCTGCTTCTTGTAAATTTTTAATATCAGCTTGAATAGAATTGAAAATTAAATCCAAACCTCTTTTTTGATCATACAAAGGTGATCCTGGAAGTGCAGGAAAGTGAACCATTGCTATAATAGGTTTTTTTGTTTTAAATAATTTAAAAAAATTCTTTTTCATAATTTAAAGTGCCTCAGCTTTAGAAAGAGAATGAACATTTTCAATTCTTGCTTCTTCTAAATTTTTTTCTTCAATATTTAATTCTTGTCCTATAAATTTTTCTATTGATTTAATCAATGCGTATGCATCAAAACCGTAGTATTTGGTTAAATATTGCTTAGATCCTCCATGAGCAAAAGTATCACTTAAACCAAGTTTCATTAATTTTTTTGATAAACCATGCTTTGATATTATTTCTGAGAAAAGGGTACCAAGACCTCCATTAACTAAATGGTTTTCCATCGTAATAACTCCTAATTTTATATTAGTTAATAAATCCAAAATTTTTTCTTCATTAAAAGGTTTGAAGGTGTGTACGTGAAGATGTAAAATTGAGATACCTGCATCAATTAATACTGATCTTGCTCTTAATGCTTCTTCAGTACAAATACCTGAAGTAATTAATAAAATATCTGTTCCTGAATTTAATATTCTTATATCGCCTATTTTGAGGGGAGTATCAAATAGTCTAGGAACCGAACCTCTTAATATTCTGCAATATACTGGTCCATCAACATTATTTGCTTGTTCACATATACTTTCAACTTCTGTTGCATCACCTGTTTCTAGTACGGTCATGTTTGGAATCGTTCTCATTATAGAAATATCTTCTATAGCTTGATGAGTCATACCAGCTGGAGTTGTTATTCCTGGAAGAAAGCCCATGATCCGAATTTTTCTGCGCGGATAGGCAATAGATGCTAATAATTGATCATAAGGTCTTCGGTACGTGAATACTCCAAAAGTATGAATAAAGGGTATATATCCACTCATAGATAATCCTCCAGCAAAACTCATCATATTTTGCTCAGCCATTCCCATAGAAACAAATTGATTTGGAAATTCATCTCTAAATTGATCAACTTCGCAAGAAGAAGTAAGATCTCCTGATAAACATAAAATTTTTTTATTTTTAGATGCGTAGTTTTTAAAAGTATAACTGTAAGGTTTATTTACAATTTCAATCATACTAATATTCTATTGGTTCTATTCCTAATTCTTTAGAAATTTCTATGTTCATTTTACTTCTTTCTTCTTCAGACTTAAATCTTACATAATGCAATCTTGGGAATCTTTTTTTCAAATAATTCATACCTTTATATGGACAAGTTCTTGCAAGAATAATCAAAGGTTGATCTTTATGTTTTTCTTTTTTTGCTTGTCTCATAGCGTCAATATCATGACCATCTATTTCGATACATTTGGCTCCAAATGCATTTATTTTTTTTTGTACATCACCAATATCCAATACATCGCTCATAGCTCCATCAACCTGTTGTGCATTAACATCAACTATTGCCCAGAGGTTATCTAATTTGTAATAAACACTTACTTGAAGAGCCTCCCAAATTTGTCCTTCCTGAAGCTCACCATCAGACATAAAAACACAAGTTTCTCCGTTTTCTTTATTTAATTTTCTACCATAAGCTATTCCAGCAGCTGTAGATAATCCAATACCCAATGTACCGTTGTGCATTTCCATACCAGGAGAATGTTCTGCTCCAATAATTTCAACTGAAGATCCATCTTTATTAAACATTAAAAGACCTGCTGGATCCATACGACCCACTTCTATGAGTGTAGCATACGCAACTAATGCATAGTGAGCAGGTGCAAAAATAAATCTATCATATTCGTTAGAAATAGGACCATTATATCCAGCGCCAGTTTTATAGTTTTTATTATCAATACTTGGAACTCCAGAAAAATTTTCTGGAATAGATGGCATTATTGAATCACCAATATTTAATGCCTCATTATATAACCAAGCAAGTTGTTCTGCAGAAGAACAAGCTTGGCTAAGATATGCTCCATTATTTTTAATGCAATGTTCAAATACTCTTCTTCGAATTTTTAATGCAATTTCTTCAGATTTTAATTTATTTTGCACTTATAATTAAATAATCCAGACAGACCCATCTGGTTTTAAAACTCCTTTAGTAAAAATAAAGCATCCGTATGGTCTAGTTTCACTTGTTGTTATTACGGCCATAGTTTTTTTTGCTTCTACATAAAATTTTTGTCGTTCAATTGAACCAACAACCCAATTATCTCCAGATACTTTTTTTACAGTATTTATTAATTCTTTTTGTACTTCATTTATTTCGTCTGGTTTACCATCAACTTCCATTCTTTGAACAGGATGTGGAACAAAACTATCTAATGGAAAGTGTGTAAGTAAAGCTTCGGCTGCTTGTGGAACATTTAATCCATCCATACGGTAAAGTTTGTTTCCTTGAGAATAAGATGGGAAATTTGCATCACTTAAAACAAGCTTATCTCCATGTCCCATAGATCTTATCAGTAATAATATTTCAGGACTAATAAGTGGATTAACATTTATTAACATATTTCCTCTTTCGTTTACATTAAAAGTATATCATCATATAAAAGTAATTATATAAAATTTTTTTATATAATTTTATTTTTATTTAATAAATTTTACTCTCCGTATGGAATCCAGATATTTTTAACTTGAGATCCTTCATAAAGAAATTCATTTAAAAATTCTTCAGAATTACAACTCCAATCTATTGCTTTATTTTTTGGACACCAATACCTTTTAAGATTAAATACCGTCCCTTGAATAATAGATGATCTTATTTTTGCATTATTAGAAAAGGCCCATATTCCGTGAATATTTTCGTGTTGTGTCAGTGTTTCGTTAAGCTCATTTTCTTTTGTGGTTAATATATTGATTGAACCAGCAGGAATGTCAGATGTTTCAAAAACTTGATATAATGATGTAGCAATTAATGATGTTTTTTCTGAAGGAACAATAATACTCGCATTTCCATTTGCAAAAAGTGAAGAAATGATCGTTGATAAACTGAGTAGCGGTTTATTGTTACTCATTATACTTGCAACAATACCAATTGGCTCTTTTACTGCTAAAGTTAAACCTCTCATTGGGGGATTATGAACATTTCCCTCAAACTTATCGGTCATTGAAGCGTAATAAAAAATTCTTTCACATGATTGTTCAAATTCTTTTGTGGCTTGATTTTTATTAACACCAACAATACTCATTAATAAATTAATAAATGTTTCTTTTCGCTGTGATAAATTCTCTGCTAAATAAAATAAAATTTGAGATCGATTAAAATTATTTAAACTTGCTATCTTTGATTTTGATGCTGCCTCAACTGTATCTCTTACATCTTTTCTATTAGCTCTCGCAATATCACAAATAAATTCTTTCTGAGCTGACAACTGATTAAATGAATACCCACTATCAGGTCTTTTTTGTTTACCACCAACATACAATTTAGGTGTTGTATCTATGGAAGGAAGATCAACCTTATTTTTAATAATTTTTCTGGAAACTTTGGAATCTTCAGGAAGGGTGTTTTCTAGATACGCTCTTATTCCTTCAATACCACCTTCTCTTCCAAAACCACTTTCTTTATATCCACCAAATCCACATGCAGCGTCAAATAAATTTGTTGAATTAATCCATATAACCCCTGCTTTTATTTTAGGTGCTATATCAAGGGCAAGATTAATATTTTCTGACCAGATACTTGCTGCTAAACCATAAGGAGTATTATTAGCTATGATTACCGCTTCACTTGGTGTTCTAAAACTAAGAACGGATAAAACAGGTCCAAAAATCTC
>CAYQFB010000047.1:0-5905 GCA_964416705.1 uncultured Alphaproteobacteria bacterium | reverse complement strand
CCCTCTAAATCAGAAAAGCTTTTTATAATTGTTCCAGATTTTATAAGAACATTTTGACGAATACTCACATTTGGCTCAATAACAACTTTCTTTTCTATTTTAGTATCATAACTAAAATAACAACTTTCTGGCTTTTTAATTAAAACCCCTTGATTTATAAATTTGTTTATCAATCTTTTTTGTAAAACATAGTCAGCTTTATTAAAATCAAATAAATTATTAATACCAGTCATTTCTTCCTCAGAAGAAAGAGAAAATGAAAATGGAATATTTTTTTTAAAATATATTTCAAAAAGATCTGTTAAATATTTTTCTTTTTTTATTTTACTAAATTTAATGAGTTTAATATTTTTAAAAAAAATAGATTTATTAACAAGCATAATTCCTGAATTACATAACTCGATTAATTTTTCAGATTTTGTTGTATGAATTTCTTCTACAACTTTGACAACTTTATTTTTTTCTAAAACAACCCTTCCATATCCATAAGGGTTTGAGGATTTAAATAAAATCATGCTACCGGTATTATATTTTTTAAAATTTCCAATTAACTTTTTTAAAGAAGTATCTGTAACAAGAGGTACATCTCCAAATAATATAATAAAGTTTTCTGTTTTAATATGTGGTCTAGCAACTTCAATAGCATCAGCTGTACCTTTTTGAGATTTTTGAATAACTAACTTGCAACCTCTTAAAAGGGAATTTAATTCGGCATAATTGTTTTTATTGCATACAACAACAACACTTTTTCCTGATATCTTTTGCGCAGTATTATAAACATGTGAGATTATTGGGAGACCAGCTAAGTCATGAGTAAGTTTTGATTTACTTGAGATAAAACGTGTACTTCTACCTGCAGCTAAAATAACAATTGTAATATTTTTCATTAAATTAGAGGTTTCTTATAATCTCATTTCCAACATTAATAATTTCTCTGGATGCATCAGATGTAACATTTATATCTATTACACCCCTACCAAAAGCAAATGTCTCTGCAAATATAACTTTACTTGAAATTCTAGATCTTGCTATCTTTGCGCCTGAGTACCTTAACCGCAACACCATTGCATCTGTAAGATTAGCCCTTGGCATTACTCTATTTAAGATAATTAAAGGCTTTTTTCTTTCATCTCTTGCGATTTGCAAAAAGGGTAATGTTGCCATTAAGTCTAGAGGGCTTGGTTGTACAGGTACAAATATTCCATTTGATACCTTTACAATTTGAATTGTCTCAAATGTAATAGCTGGTGGACTATCAATTATTATATAATCATATTTTCTTTTAATTTTTTTAATTTCATCTGAAAGATCTCTTATGTCAAATTGATAAAAATCTATACCGATATCATCTTCACCATAGTATTTTTTTCTTTCTGTAAGCCAATAGCTTAGACTTTTTTGTGGATCACCATCAATAACAGCAACTTTATAACCACTATTACCCCATAATACGGCAATATTTGCAGAAAGCGTTGATTTGCCTGACCCTCCTTTTTGATTAGAAAATGCTATAACTTTACCCATATGAAAATTTTGATAAGATAATAACAATTTTAATACTATATGAAACAAATTTTAAAAAAAATATGCATCAAAAAACTATAGATGAGGCAAAAAAAAGACTTTTCGGAGGAGAACTGGTTATTTTTCCTACAGAAACTGTGTATGGAATTGGCGGTAATGCAAAAGATGCAAATGCTATTAAGTTAATTTATCAAGTTAAAAGAAGGTCATTTGATAATCCATTGATATGTCACTTTGCAAATATTAAAGAAATTGAAAAAAATTTTATTTTAAAAGAAAAAGATTATGAACTAGCCAATACTTTTTGGCCAGGACCATTAACGCTTATATTAGAAAAAAATAAAGAATCAAAAATAACACCTTTATTATCTAATAATCAAAATCTTGTTGGGTGTAGGATACCTAATAATGAAATAGCAATAAATCTTTTATCACAATTAGATTTTCCTATAGCCGCCCCAAGTGCAAATATTGCGACAAAAACTTCTGTTACTTCTATCAAAGACTTGGATAATAATTTAAAAAAAAATTTTTATATTGATGGAGGTGCATCAGTACTGGGATTAGAATCAACCGTTATTCAAACAACAAAAGAAGGATGCAAAATCCTAAGATTAGGTAGTCTTACGATTGAAGAAATAAAAAATAAGTTTAGTAATTATAACATTGAAATTATACATTCTACAGTTTCACCTGGCAACCAATTAAAACATTATTCTCCAAACAAACATGTCAGAATAAATGTTAATAATGTCAATAAAAATGAAGCCTTATTAAATTTTGGAAAAAATGAATTAATATCAAATATAAGACATCTCAATCTAAGTATTGATGAAGATTTGATTGAAGCTAGTCATAATTTTTATAATTATCTTAATATTTTAGATCAAAGTAATTGCAGTGGTATTGCAGTTGTTCCAATACCTAATCATGGATTGGGTAAAACAATAAACGACAGACTTAAAAGAGCTACTTATTATGATGATAAATAATTTATTTAATGATTTAAAGTCAATTGTTGGTGAAAAAAATATCATTACTAATTCTAAAGATTTAGAAAAATACAATAAAGATTGGAGAGGTTTTTATAATAATAATAGTTTATGTGTTTTATTTCCAAATAACACAAACATACTTAAGAGAATTACTACTTATTGTTATGAAAAAGATATTAAAATTGTACCTCAAGGAGGCAACACAAGCCTAACTGGAGCCTCAGTACCTACTTACAACAGCAAAGAAATTATAATAAATTTTGCAAAAATGAATAAAATTTTAGAACTTGATAAAAGTAACTTAACAGTACTTGTTGAGTCTGGATTAATATTAGATGATCTTAAAGAATATCTTGATAAAGAAAATTTATATTTTCCAATAGATTTATCTTCTTCAGGTTCATGTATGATTGGAGGTAATATTGCAACTAATGCAGGTGGAATTAATGCTCTTAAATATGGGAGTATGAAAGAAAATATCATTGGTCTTGAGATTGTAATCGGTGATGGATCAATAATAACATCATTATCTAAAATGAAAAAAAACAATACTGGCTATGATTTAAAATCAATAATTTGCAATTCTGAAGGAACGCTTGGTTTAATTTCAAAAGTATTACTTAAAATACATCCTAAGCCTCTAAATAATTTTAATTTTTTTGTAGCTTATAAAGATCTAAAAACTTGCATAAAATCTTTTAATGAAATCAGATCACTGTACTATGATAAACTTGAAAGTTCTGAGCTTATACCAAATTTATCTTTAGAAATATGCATAAAAAATAAATTTTTAAAAAAACATTTTTTTCAAAAAGAGATGCCCTGGTATGTAATCTATCGATTGAACCTCTATGAAGATAAAACTACATTTCAAAATAATTTTGAGAAAAATTATCACTTAATCTCAAATAATATAAGTGATATTTTAATTCCAAATTCTATTGATCAAGAAAAAAAAATCTGGAAATTTAGAGATGATTTAGTTGAATCTTATAAAATGGAAGGTGACATTATTACAAATGATATATCTATACCTCTTGATAAGATGGAAGATTTTTTTAATGTTGCTGAAAAAAATATTAAAAAAATAAATTCTAAAATTAAGTTACATCCTTTTGGTCATATTGGGGATGGAAATATTCACTATAATATGATCGTACCTAAAAATAGCTCGCATGACTCTTATGTACATTTGAGGAATAATATTTATTCTTATATTAATAATTTAGTACAAGAGTTTGGAGGAAGTTTTAGCGCTGAACATGGTATAGGTCAGATTAAAAAAAATAGTTTATTAAAATTTAAGTCCAATAATGAAATAAATTTAATGAAAAATTTAAAGAAAGTTTTTGATCCTAAAAATATTTTAAACCCAGGTAAAATATTTGATATTTAAATTAACTATTAAGATAATCTCTAATCTTATAATATAAAATCGCACTTGAATAGACTGGCCTTCTAAATAAACTTCCTAAAGGGATTGACATGTGGCTGATATCACTGAAAAAATTAAACCTTTCACAGTCACCATTTATATTCTCTGAAATTAATTTACCTGCCAAGACACTTAAGGCTAATCCGTGACCAGAATAACCAAAAGCATAAGATAATTTATTATTCATAAATGTTCCAAAATGAGGAAGTCTATTAACAGTTATTGCTAAAGTTCCACCCCAAGAATAATCTATTTTGACATTTTGTAACTGAGGAAAGACTTTAATCATTCTTTTGACAACAAATGATTTAGAATTTTTTACAAAATTGGAGGTAAATGTTTCTCCGCCACCAAATACCATTCTCCAATCTTCAGAAAATCTGTAATAATCAATGATAAATCTAGTATCACATACAGCATAATTATTTCTTATTATTTCTTTAGCTTTTTTTGCTCCTAAAGGCTCTGTTGCAACAATATAATTATTAATTGGTATAAATTTATTTTTTTTTGATCCCAAAAGAGAATCTAAGTAAGCATTGCAAGCAACTACAACTTTATTTGCTTTTATTACTCCTTTTTTAGTAATAATCCCAACTCTATCACCTATTTCATAAATTTTTTCTACAGGAGTGTTTTCAAAAATCTTCACATTATTTTGTTGAGCAACTTTTGCCAAACCAATAGTTAGCTTTAAAGGATTTAAATGATAACTTGATGAGTTAAGCATTCCTGCTAAGTACATTCTAGAATCTATTTCTTCTCCAACTTCTGACTTATTATAAAACTTATATCCTTCAAAATTATAATTTTTAGACATATGTTCTATTTCAAATTTATATTCATCAATATCTTTTTCAAAACATGCGGTTGACATAACGCCGTTAACAAGATGGCAATTAATATTATTTTCTGTTATTAAACGCTTTACTTCATCAACAGACTCAAGGCCTAAATCCCATAATTCTTTAGCATGGCTTAAACCTAACATTTTTTCAAGAGTATATTGATCTTTCCTCATCCCAATACCAAGTTGGCCACCGTTTCTTCCAGAAGCGCCCCAACCTATTTGTCTAGCTTCACATAAAACTACTGAGTATCCCTTTTTACTCAAGTTAAGAGCACTTGATATTCCGGTCAACCCGCCACCAATTACACAAACATCAATATCAATATCTGAATTTAATTGATCTTTAGAATTTAAATTTTCAACAGAACTCCTATAAAAACTAATTTTTTCATTATCATGTTGTTCATAGGTTTGATTTTTGTTAAACATAAAAAATATATATGTCTTTATCTAATTTATTCCTCTAAACAAGAATAAGTCTAATTTAATAATCACTATGAAAGAAAATTTCGAAAAATGGCTAAATGATAACTCAATTACTGAAGTAGAATGTCTCGTTCCAGATTTAGGTGGGATTGCGAGAGGAAAAATTTTACCTACTAAAAAATTTATCCAAGGATTAGAAAATGATAGTCACAGATTACCTCAATCAGTATTTATACAAACAATTTCAGGCGGCTATGCAACTGAAGATGAAGAATTACCTGTAGACGTCTATAATCCAACTGATATTGATGTAATTTTAAGACCAGATTTAAATACAATTAGAAATGTACCTTGGTATCAAGATCCAACTGCGCAAGTAATTTGTGACGCTGTTAATCTTAATGGAACTAATGTTATAAACTCAAGTAGGTCAGTCCTTAAAAAGGTATTAAAACTTTTTGATGAGCTAGGCTACCAACCAATAGTATCTCCTGAAGTAGAGTTTTATTTAGTTAAACCTAATCCTGATGCTGATTATCCTCTTGAAGTACCTTTGGGTCAATCTGGAAGAGAAGAAACTGGTAAGCAAGCTTTTGGTATTGATGCTGTCAATGAATTTGATAATTTATTTGAGGATGTATATAATTTTTGTGAACAACAAAATATTGAAATAGA
>CAYQFB010000046.1:0-5921 GCA_964416705.1 uncultured Alphaproteobacteria bacterium | reverse complement strand
TTTTCTTTTAACAAGGGCTGAAAGTTTTGGTTTTACAAAGTTTGTTAGCCAATTCATTGTTTTATACCTTTTTTTAAATCTTTTATAAATTCATCAATTTTTGTGATCAATTTATTTTTATTGTGAAGGTTATTTTTAATAATATTGACTATACTGGAGCCTACAACTACTCCATCTGTGAAAATACTTATTTTCTCTACGTCTTTTCTATTTTTAATTCCAAAACCAGCAACAATAGGTAGGTTAGTAGATGATTTAATTGTCATAATTGACTTTCTTAAATTTTCTACATTTGCTGAATTTTGACCTGTAATACCAGTAATAGTAACATAATATAAAAAGCCAGATGCAGTATTTAGGATAGTATTAAGTCTATCTTCATCAGTTGTTGGTGTTATTAGCCTTATAAGATCAATATTTTGTTCTTTAGTCTCATTATAGAGTTCTGAATCTTCTTCTGGTTGAAGATCAACAATAATTAGTCCGTCAACACCAACCTCAGCACACTTTGAAGTAAAGATTTTAATGCCCATATTAAAGATTGAATTATAATACCCCATAAGGATTATTGGAATTTCATTATTAAGTTCTCTAACTTTTTTAACAATTTCAAAAATGTCATTAATTTTGGTTCCACTAGCAATAGATCTAACGCTTGACTCCTGTATAGTTGGTCCGTCCGCCATTGGATCAGAAAATGGCATTCCTATTTCTATTATATCTATACCATTACTGATTATAGTATTAAGAATTTCTAAACTTGTTTCTAAATCTGGATCACCACCAGTAGTAAAAGTAACAAGCTTCTTCTTTTTGTTTTCAAATGTTTTTCTAATTCTCTTAGACATTAAAGTGTAATATTTAGTTCTTTTGCTATTGTAAAAATATCTTTATCTCCTCTTCCACACATATTCATAACAACAATTTTATCTTTACTATAATTTTTTGCTATTTTTTTTAAAACTGCAAGAGCATGAGAAGGTTCCAATGCTGGTATAATACCTTCTAAATTGCAACAGTATTGAAATGCTTCAATTGCTTCGTTATCTGTTGCAGACATATAGTGAACTCTTTTTTGTTCAAATAAATATGAGTGTTCAGGTCCAATTCCTGGATAATCGAGGCCTGCTGAAATAGAATGAGCTTCATCTATTTGACCATCATTTGACTGTAAAAGATATGTTTTATTTCCATGTAAAACTCCTGGCTTTCCACCACTTAAGCTAGCAGCATGATTACCCGAGTTAATACCGTGACCAGCTGCCTCCACAGCAATCATTTCAATTTCCTTATCATCAAGAAATTCATGAAATAAGCCTAGTGCGTTTGATCCACCTCCAATACATGCCATTAATAAATCAGGAAGTTTTTTTTCAGCTTTTAGAATTTGTTCCCTTACTTCCTCACCAATTATAGATTGAAAATCTCTTACCATAGCTGGATAAGGGTGCGGTCCTGCAACAGTACCAATAATGTAAAAAGTATCCCTCACATTAGTTACCCAATCACGTAGTGCTTCATTCATAGCATCTTTTAAAGATTTTGAACCTGTGGTAACACTTCTTATTTCAGCGCCTAACAGTTTCATTCTAAAAACATTTGGTGATTGCCTTTTAATATCTTCTTCTCCCATATATACAATACAAGGTAAACCGAAAAGCGCACATACAGTTGCAGTTGCCACACCGTGTTGACCTGCCCCAGTTTCAGCAATTATTCTCTTTTTACCCATTTTTTTTGCTAAAAGTATTTGACCCATACAATTATTAATTTTATGTGCACCAGTGTGATTTAATTCATCTCTTTTAAAATAAATTTTTGGCCCACCTAAATCTTTAGTAATTCTCTTTGCAAAAAATAGCGGACTAGGTCTCCCTATATATGTTTCCATGTAATGGTTTAATTCTTCTTTAAAACTATTTTCATTTTTTATTTTTTCATACTCCTTTTCTACCTGTAATATTAAAGGCATCAGGGTTTCTGAGACATATCTACCACCAAAGGATCCAAAATATCCTTTTTCATTCGGGAGTTGTTTGAAAGAATTTTTAATTGTCATAAAATAATCTAAATAAATTGTTTATCTTTTCATTACTTTTAATACCTAATGACTCTTCTACACCTGAAGATAGATCAATACCATGAGGATTTATTGTTTTTTTTATATTTTTTATATTTGATTCATTTATTCCGCCTGAAACAAACCAAGGTAGTTTAATTGTAACTTCTTTTAATAAATTCCAATCAAAAGATTTCGAATTTCCACCAGGAAGTTCATTTGATTTGGGTTTGTAATCAAATAGTAAATAATCAATATTTTCAAATTCATTAATTTTATCTAAATCACTTTCATTTTTAATTGAAATTTTTTTAATAATTTTTAGTTTAAATTCATTTTTAATTTCATTAATATACAATTGATTTTCATCACCGTGTAATTGAATATATTTTAAATTTAAAAATGTAATAATATATTTCAAATCACTAATCTTATGATTAACAAATACACCTACTGGTTTTATTGTTAAGTTTTTTGAAAATTTAACTAGTTTTTTAGCTTCATCAAGATTAATATTTCTTGGGCTTTTTTCATAAAAAATCAAACCAAAAAAATCAACATTATTTGCTGCACAGCAAATCAATGAGTCTTTTTCTCTCAATCCACAAATTTTAAAAATCACTTATTTCTAATACTTTTATTTATTTCTTTTATTGTTTTTAACGGGTTATTTGACTCCACAATGGGTCTGCCAATTACTAAATAATCTGCTCCTAAATTAATTGCTTCTTTTGGTGTGAGAATTCTTTTTTGGTCATCTTTTTTGTTTGGTAGTTTATTTTCTAACCTTATACCTGGCACTACTATTAGCAATTTATTCCCAACAACTTTTCTTACAGTTGTAATTTCAAGAGGGCTACAAACTATCCCATCAAGATTATTATTTTTTGCATTAAGTGCAAATTTTTTTACTAATTCATTTACGTTTTGATTATTATAATATTTTTTAGTTTGATAACTATTTAAGCTAGTAAGAATTGTTACTCCAATAATTTTTGTTTTATTATTTTTAAGTTTTGCTGATACTTTTTGCATTTCATCACCACCGCTAATGTGTATCGTGGTTAGTTTTGGTTTTAATTTTACTATAGATTTTAAAGCTTTCTCTACTGTATTTGGTATATCGTGTAATTTAAGATCCAAGAAAATATTTGGTGTAAGTTTATAAATCTTTTTATAACCTTCAATTCCGTAATTATAGAAAAATTCTTTACCAATTTTAAATCCATATGCTTCAGATTTAGTTTTTTTTACTATAGAAACTATCTGTCTTAGACTTTTATTATCTAATGCAACAATTACTTTATTTGTCATCCTCTGAACTAATATGATTTAGTTTTTTATGAAGAGTTTTGCCAATTTTAAAATGAAGTTTATAAGTTTTATCTTTAAATAGAAGTTGGTTATTTTTTGGGTTTCTGACCTGTTTTTCTTTGTTAATTTTTTTTTTAATTGTGCCAAATCCTCTTATTTCAATTGTATTTCCAATCTTTAAACTTGAAATAATTTTTTTAAAAAATATTTTTAATATTAACTCAATATCGTAACTGTTTAGATTATTATGTTTTCTCTGAAGTTTTTCAATAATTTCAGATTTTAACATTTATTTATTTTTTTTTCTTAAGAACAGAACCCAGAATATCCCCAAGAGAAGCTCCAGAGTCACTCGAACCATATTTAGACATAGCTTCTTTTTCATCAATAATTTCAATTTCTTTTATGGACAAGTTAAGAGATCTGCTTTTTTGATCAACTGAAAGTATAATTGAGTCAACTTGCTCACCTATAGCAAATCTATCAGTTTTTTGTTCATTTTTATCTCTTGATAGGTTTATTTTTTTAATGTGACCATAAATTTGATCATTTAATTCAACTTTTAAAAACTTTTCATTTAATTCAGTAATTTTACCAGTAACTTTAGATTTGATAGGATTGGTTTCTATAAAGCTTTGAATTGGATCATTAGATAACTGTTTTATACCTAAGCTAATTCTTTCTTTTTCAACATTAATTTCCAATATTTTTACCTTAACTTTGTCACCTTTTTTATATCCTGTTAAAATTTTTTCGCATTCTTTTTCGTCCCAGTTTAAATCTGATACGTGAACCATACCATCTATTTCCTCGTGAACTTTTACGAAGATTCCAAAGTCAACCATATTTACTATCTCAGTTTCAAAACTGTCATTAACATTAAATTGATTTGTTAATTTAGACCATGGATTTTCTTTTGTTTGTTTAATGCTGCATATTAATTTTCTTTTTTCTTCATCTATCTCAGTTATTTTAACAGTTATTGTATCACCAACATTGAATAGTTTTGATGGATGAGGTGGTTTTTTTAACCAACTTAGTTCATTAAGTGTTATATTGCCATCATATTTTTCATTAACTAAAATATTTAAAGAGGTATCATTAATTGAATTAATTTTAGCAGAAACAATATTATCAATTGAGATATTTTCCTCTAAATCATCCCATGGATTTTCTTGAAGCTGCTTAATTCCCAAGCTAAGCCTTGATAATTCTTCATCAAATTTTAAAACTTTGACTTTTATATCTTGGCCTAAAGTTAGAATATCAGCAGGGTTATTGATTTTAGTCCAAGAGATATCAGTAATATGTACTAACCCATCCATACCTCCTAAATCTATGAAAGCTCCATAATCAGTTAAATTTTTTACCTTGCCTTCAATAATAGAACCTTCATTAATTGTACTTAGAAGTTCCTTTCTTTGTTCTTTAAGTTCTACTTCTGATATTGCTTTTCTTGATACAACAATATTTCCTCTAAACTTATCCATTTTCAATATCATAAGATCAAGAGGTTTGTTCAGAAGCTCTTTAGTATCTTTTATTATTTGTCTTGTATCTATTTGACTCCCAGGCAAAAAAGCAACTACACCGTTCAGATCAACACTCATACCACCTTTGACTCTATTAAAAGGTGTGCCAGTAACTACTTTATTGTTCTCAAATGAATCTTGAAGAGTATTCCATGCTTTTTGTTTTACTGCTTTCTCTCTTGATAAAACAGTTTCACCATTTGAATTATCAATATTTTCTACATAAACCTCAAATGTATCTCCAACACTTATTTCCGGTTTTTGACCAGGTCTTGTAAACTCTGATAATGGAATTCTACCTTCACTTTTTAAACCAACATCTATTGTAACGATATCATTTTCGAAGGAAATTACATTTCCATTAACAATTGTTTTTTCACGAATAGATTTTTTTTCTAAAGATTTGCTAATTAGCGCTTCATAGTCAGAGTTAGTTATTTTTTTTTGTTCAGTTTTTTCCATTATTTAATTTTTCCAATCAAGTGGTTTATTTTGCTTAATGTCTCTCTAAATGAGTTAGAATTATCTATAATATGAGCACCTTTTGGCACTACTAAAGGTGAATTTGTTCTAATTATATCTTGTCTATCTCTCAATTTAATTTCCTTTAAAATTTCGGCGTATATAGACTTTTCACCCAAATCAATCAACTGTTTATGTCTTCTTTTAGCCCTGACAATAGAGTTTACTTCTATAAATAGCTTTAGATCAGCATTTTTGAAAACAACAGAACCAATATCTCTACCATCAACAACAAACCCCTTTTTCTTAGTTTTCTGTTTTGTATGAAAAATTTGCTGTTTATTTACATGAATTCTAACAAAATTAATTTTTGCAATTATCGATGATATTTTTCCAATATGCTCATTTCTTAAATCATTATTATTTCTTAGAGAAAAATTATTATTTTTGTTTAGTGTTTTTTTTATTTGATTAAGTTTCTTTAAATTAATTCTATTATCAATTAATAATTTTGCAGTTTTTCTATATAAAAGACCTGAGTCTATGTGAATAAA